>JBQGEI010000071.1:0-10978 GCA_052039535.1 Pseudoxanthomonas sp. | reverse complement strand
GGCGAGTTCGCCCCGTTCTTCGGGAAGCAGGCGCTGACCATGACCCTGCTGTCGCGGCTGGCCGAACGCACCGGCGCCACGGTGCTGTTCGCCTGGTGCGAGCGGCTGGGCGACGGGCCGGGATTCGCGCTGCACGTGGAGCCGGCGCCGGCGGCCATCGGCGATCCCGACCCGGCGCGTGCGGTGGCCTGCCTCAACGCGGAGGTCGAGCGCATCGCCCGGCGCGCGCTGGCCCAGTACCAGTGGACCTACAAGCGCTACACCCTGCGCCCGCCAGACAGCGGCGAGGCCAATCCCTACGGCAGGAGCTGACGCTACCGGCGACGGATGCCGGGCACCGGCCGAACGCTTACGATCAGCCTCCACCGCTGACGGCCAGGCCCGCACGTGACCGATTCCCAGGATTGCCTCCCGCCCCCCCTGCCCGCGTTGCCGCACCGGGCCGGCCCCAGCGGCTGGCAGCCGCTGCCCCGCCGCGGCGCCGCCCTGTATGCGACGGGCAGCGGCCTGGGCATGGCTGGCGCGGGCGTGGGCCTGGGATTCGCCCTGAGCCTGGTCTCGCCGATGCCACGGGTGGCCACCGTGCTGGTCGCGGTCGGCGTGATGCTCCTGGCCGGCGCCCTGTTCGGCATGTTCCGCCACCGCCGCATCGGCTGGAAGCTGGACGGCGAGGGCTTTGCCACGCGGCGTGGCGGCCTGTGGTGGGCGGAAACCCTGGTCCCGGTCTCCCGGGTCCAGCACCTGGATCTGGAGCGCGGTCCGCTGGAACGCCACCTGGGCCTGGCGACGCTGGTCGTGCACACCGCGGGCACCCGGATGGCGGCAGTGAAGCTGCCGTTGCTGGCGCTGGAGGATGCCGAGGCGCTGCGCGCGCACCTGGCCCGCCAGGTCGAAAGCGACGACGCCCTGTGAGCAGCGGCGGCAGCGAGTCGGCGCCCGACCAGCGCCTGCATCCGTGGTCGTGGCTGTTCGTGCTGCTGCAGCAGTTGCGGCAGTTCGTGGTGCCGCTGGTGGTGCTGCTGTTCGCCGGGCGCCGCGACAACGGCCCTTGGGAGTACGCCGAGTACGCCCCGCTGGTGGGCGTCGGCGCACTGGTGGTGGTATCGGTGCTGCAGTACTTCACCTACCGCTACAGGATCGGCGCCGACGGCATCAGCATCCGCAGCGGGCTGCTGCAGCGGAATCTGCGCGAGATCCCCTTCAGCCGGATCCACAACGTCGCCCTGCACCAGTCGCTGCTGCACCGGGTGTTCGGCGTGGCCGAGGTGCGGCTGGAATCGGCCGGGGGCAACAAGCCGGAAGGCCAGATGCGGGTGCTGGGCCTGGAGCAGGCCCTGGCGCTGGAACGCCTGGTGCGCGCCCACGGCATCCAGGAGGCCGGAGCCGCGAATGCCGATGCCGACCCGGCGGGCTTGGCCGACCCCGCCCGAAACGAGCGGGTGCTGCTGTCCATGCCTCCGGGCGAGGTGGTGCGCATGGGGCTGGTTTCCAACCGCGGCATGCTGGTGGTGGCCGCCGGTGTGGGCCTGCTGGCCCAGGCCGGGCCGGAGCGGATGCTGGCCGGCTGGGTGCACGACCACCTGCGCGATGCCGCCGGTTATGCCGACGA
This sequence comes from Pseudoxanthomonas sp., assembly GCA_052039535.1. Taxonomy (GTDB): domain Bacteria; phylum Pseudomonadota; class Gammaproteobacteria; order Xanthomonadales; family Xanthomonadaceae; genus Pseudoxanthomonas. The sequence continues at coordinate 9,369 of JBQGEI010000071.1, read as the reverse complement.
GCTGCACCTGGGCTGGCTGGGCATGGCCGGCGTGGCGATGGCGGTGCTGGGACTGGCCGCCGCGGCCATCCGCCTGCTGTCGGTGGCGCTGGCCCTAAGCCAGTACTACGGCTTTTCGCTGGTGCAGACGCAGGGCCGGCTGGTGGTCGAGCGTGGACTGTTCGCGCGGGTGCGCACCAGCGTGCCGCCGCGCCGCATCCAGGCCTGGCACCTGGAGGAGACCCTGCTGCACCGCCTGTTCGCCCGCCGCGCCCTGCGCATCGACACGGCCACCGGCGGTGCCGAGAACGATCCGCGCAAACTGCGTGAACTGGCCCCCATCGCCACGCCCGAAGCCTGCGACGCGCTGGCCCGGCAGCTGCTGCCCGGTGCGCAGTGGCCGCCGGCGCAATGGCGCGGCGTGCCCCGCCACAGCTGGTGGCGGCTGTTCGCCGCGGCGGTGCCGTGGAACCTGCTGCTGGTGGCGGTGGCCTGGTGGCAGCTCGGTCCGTGGGCGCTGCTGGTCACCCTCTGGCTGCCCTGGTCGGCGTACGCGGCCTGGCAGCAGGCCGGGCGCATGGGCTATTCGCTGGATGCCCGGCTGCTGGCGGTCCGCGGCGGCTGGTGGTCGCGCTGGTGGCGCCTGGCGGAGGTGGACAAGATCCAGGCCCTGCGCCTGGGCCGCTCGCCGGTGGACCGCTGGCTGGGGACCGCCACCGTATCGATGGATACGGCCGGCGCTGGCGCCATGTCGCCGCCACTGCGGATCCGGTTCCTGCCCGAGGCCGAGGCCCGCGAACTGCACCAGCGGCTGGGCCGGATGCTGGCGGCCCGGCGGCTGCGCTGGTGAGCGGCGGTCACAGGCCCCAATAACCCAGCTCCCGCCGGATCTGCAGCGCGCGCCAGCGTGCGGCCAGCGGCTTGCGCGCAAGCGTATGCAGGCCGCGCCCGAGCAGCGCCTCGGTGGCCTCGATCACCCGCTCCGAGGAACGGCCGTCGCGGTACGGGTGGATCGCGCCGGCGTACGCGGCGATCGCTTCGTACAGCGCCGGCTCCGGATCGGACGCGCGTGCCAGCATTGCCGGCAGTCTCGCCGGGTCGTCGAAGTCGATCATGTGCGGCTTCGGCGCCCGGTTGCGGAAGGTCACCACCGGCTTGCGCTGGACCACGAACTCGGAGACCACCGAGGTGGTGTCGGCCAGCAGCACGTCGGCGGCCCGCTGCGCGGTGACCAGCTGTTCCGGCTCGATGAACGCGGCATTGGGCCCGGCCAGGGAGCGGTACCGCTCGAACAGCTCCGGCGCGCACTTGGGATGCAGGGTCAGCAGCCAGTAGCGCCCGGCGGCGGCCACCTGCGCGGCGATCGCCTCGAACAGGTGCGGCGCCGCGCTCAGCCGTTCGGTGAAGGTCGAAGCGAACATCACCACCTGCCGGTCGCCGGCAGGTGCACGCAGGGCCGCGGTCGCGCCGCCGTCATCGCGGAACAGCGGGTCCAGCTTGGGCCAGCCGGTCTGGCTGACGGCGAAGTGGCCCAGCTCCCGGGCCAGCGCCTCGAACGGCGCCGTGGTGGCAGGCCCCTGGGTGCAGTACAGGTCGAACAGCCCCCGCACGCGGAAGTGGCCACGGGCGTCCGCGCGCTTCTCCACGTTGAAGCCGTGGAACAGCTGGACCTTGGCCCCGGGGACGAACGTCGGCACCTCGTTGGATGCGCTGAACACCGCACGCGGACGCAGGCGCGCGGCCGCTCGCACGTCCACCGCGCGAACCGGCGGCGGCAGGGCCAGGCCGGCGGCGCCGCCGGCCAGCAGCGCGTGGGCCACATGGCCGCGGGCGTGCAAGGCCTCGGCCAGCGGTTGCAGAATGGGCAACCCGTAGCGCTCGGTCGCAAACAGCAGGTAGTCCGCCATCGATACCCCAGCCTCCCAGCCGGACCCTTCACGGCGCGGCGCCGTGCCGCTGTCGGCGTGCATTATCGCGTTCAACGAGGCCGGCCGCATCGGCGACTGCCTGGCCTCGCTGGCGTTCTGCGACGAGATCGTGGTGGTGGATTCCGGTTCGACCGATGCCACCGCCGCGCTGTGCCGTGCCGCCGGCGCGCGCGTGCTGCAGCGGCCTTTCGACGGCTTCCGCAGCCAGAAGCAGTACGCGGTGGAGCAGGCCCGCCACGACTGGGTGCTGTGTCTGGACGCGGACGAGCGCGTCAGCGCGGAGCTGCGCCAGGCCATCCTCGCCGCGCGCGGGACCGGCTTCGACGGCGCGGCCGGTTACCGCTTCGCGCGGCTGTCGGACTACTTCGGCCGCTTCCTGCGCCATGGCAATGCCTACCCGGACCGGGTGCTGCGGTTGTTCGACCGTCGCCGTGGCGGCTGGCGTGGCAAGCGCGAGATCCACGAGGCCGCCAGCGTCGAGGGGCCGGTGCAGACCCTGCGCGGCGACCTGGTCCACTACCCCTACCGCTCGCTGGAGCAGCAGCTGGCCAAGACCCAGCGCTACGCGCGGATGATGGCCGAGTACGACTTCGCCCGCGGCAAGCGCGCGACCCTGGGCAAGCTGGTGCTGGCGCCAGCCTGGCGGTTCTGGCGCGGCTACGTGCTGCGCGCCGGTTTCCTCGACGGCTGGCACGGCCTGGTCTACGCCTACGTGCGCGCCAACTACGTGCGCCAGAAGACGATCATGCTCTGGCTGCTCCAGCAGGGGCAGGCGGTGGCCGACCCGCCCGACCCGCCCGGGCCATCGGCACCGTGATGGCGGTGCGCCGGTCATGCGGCCGCGCCGGTGGCCGTAATGGCCCAGGTGACGGAGCCGGCCAGCCCTCGCGGGCCTGGTTTCCGGTCGCAGCCCGATCGCGCAGGTCGCCCGCCCCTGCGTTTGCGCTCCGGGCCTGATCCATCAGGTCGCCGACCTGAACATACCGGGCCGCGGGCCAATCAATCCGCCCACCGGCCCGGTCGTTGCGGTCGTGGCCCTGACCGGCAGGTTGCCCGCCCCGGACATTTGCGCTCCGGACCTGATCCATCAGCTCGCTGGCCTGAACATCCGGGTCCGCCGGCCAATCAATCCGGTCACCGGCCCGGTCGTTGGCGTCGTGGCCCTGACCGGCCAGGTCGCCCGCTCCGGACATCTGCGCTCCGGACCTGATCCCTTCAGGTCGCTGGCCTAAACATCCAGGCCCGCGGGCCAATCAATCCGGTCACCGGCCCGGTCGCTGCGGTCGCCGTTGTCGGCTTGGGGATCTGTTCGTGGACCTGCCCCCCCGGCCGGCGGGCCGGGCTGCCGCTGGGTGTCCGCGGCGGCGCCCGGCCTTCAGCGCGGCGGCGCCGCCAGTTCGCGGGCATCGAGGTAGCCGTCGCCATTGACATCCTGGCGCGTGAACCGCTCGGCGAGCCGGCGGCGGTGCGCCTCCAGGGTGACCGGCTGGCCACGCCCGCCGGGCAGCTCGGCGGCCGACAGCACACCGTCGCCATCGGCATCCATCCGCTCGAACGCGTAGCCCATCCAGGCCACGTATTCGCCTTGGGAGATCCGCCCGTCACCGTCGGTGTCCATGCGCCCCAGGTAATCGGCGGTGCGCTCGACCTGCGCTGCGGCGTTGCCGCCGCCGCACGCGGCCACCAGCAGCGCCCACGACAGCAGGCCCGGGCGTTTCCGTCCGGGCCTGCGGGTGGAGCCGGGTTGCGGGGGCGGCCGCATCAGTGCGCCAAGGTGTAGCCCTTGAGCCGCATCGAGTACTCCTGCAGCGCGCGGATGCCACTGGCCTCGGCCTCGTGGCACCAGGCCTGCAGCTGGCGCAGGCGGTCGGCCGCATCGTGGCTGCGGGCCTCCAGCAGCGCCGACAGGCGCGCGCGGTGCTCGACCAGGGCCTTGATCCGCGGGCGCTGCTGCACCCACTGCTGCAGCTGCTCGCGCGCGTCGGGCTTGAGCCAGCGGCCGTCGTCCACCAGTCCGCGGCGCATGCGCCGGGGCAGCAGCTCGCGCAGCTTGGCGCCGGCGGCCGCGGCCTCCTCGCGCAGGGCCGGCTTGAGCACGTTGCGCTGGTAATCGGTCATCGCCTGGAAGCGGTGCGACAGCAGCGCGCGCAGGGTCTCGGTGTCCGGGGCGCTGATGTTGGGACGCACGTCCAGGGTCGGCGCCACGCGCAGCACCTTGGCCAGGCCGACCTTCTCCAGGCCCTTGATCACCGCCCAGCCGATGTCGAACTCCCAGCGGCGCATGGAGAAGCGTGCCGAGCTCGGGAAGGCATGGTGGTTGTTGTGCAGCTCCTCGCCGCCGATCCACAGCGCCCACGGGGTGAGGTTGGTGGAGGTGTCGGCCGATTCGAAGTTGCGATAGCCCCACCAGTGGCCCAGCCCGTTGACCACGCCGGCGGCCCAGAACGGGATCCAGGCCATCTGGATCGCCCACAGGGCGATGCCCGGCAGGCCGAACAGGGCGAAGTTCACGAACAGCAGCAGGGTCGGGCCCAGGTTGGCATGCGGCGTGTACAGGTGGCGCTCGATCCAGTCGTCCGGCGCGCCCTTGCCGTACTGGTCGATGCTGGCGCGGTCGGCGCGGGCCTCGCGGTACAGCTCCACGCCTTCCCAGAACACCTTGCCGATGCCGCGGGTCTGGGGGCTGTGCGGGTCTTCCTCGGTCTCGACCTTGGCGTGGTGCTTGCGATGGATGGCCACCCATTCCCGGGTAATCATCGAGGTGGTCAGCCAGGTCCAGAACCGGAAGAAATGCGCGATCGCCGGGTGGAAATCCACGCCGCGATGGGCCTGGCTGCGGTGCAGGTAGAGGGTGACGGCGAAGATGGTCAGCTGGGTGAAGACCAGCAGCACGGCCAGCAGGCCGAGCCAGCCGAGGTCGGCCAGGCCGGAGGTGAGGAACTGGATCAGGAAATCGGACATTGCCGGTGGAGCTCGCGGAAGCGGACGGGACCGGGCGCGGCGCCCGGCCACGACATGATGGGGCCTCCTCCGGCAAACTTCATCCACGCACCGCACCAAACGCGCGTACCGGCCTTCGTTGTTCAGGAACCCGCCCGCCCCATGACCGCTCCCGTGCCGCCTTCCGCCACCGCGGGCCCGCCGCTGATCGAGCTTGACCGCGCCTGCGTGGTGCGTGGCCAGGTGCGGGTGCTGGACGGACTGTCCCTGCGCATCGACGCGGGCCAGCACACCGCCATCCTCGGCCCCAACGGCTGCGGCAAGTCGACGCTGATCAAGCTGCTCACCCGCGAGCTGTATCCGCTGGCGCGCGCCGGCGAGGCGCCGGTGAAGGTGCTCGGCCAGGCCAGGTGGCAGGTGGACCGGCTCCGCTCGCAGCTGGGCATCGTCACCGGTGACTTCAACGCGACCCTTGCCGGGCTGGAAGGACTGACGGCGGAGGACGCGGTGCTCGGTGGGCTGTTCGCCAGCTTCGCCCTGCCGCCGTTCCGGGAGATCACCGCCGCGCAGCGTGACCGCGCGTGCCAAGCGCTGGAGCGCACCGCCGCGCTGGGGCTGCGTCGCCGCCCATACGCCGAGCTGTCGGCCGGCGAGCAGCGGCGGGTCCTGATCGCCCGCGCCCTGGTCAACGGCCCGCAGGCGCTGCTGCTGGACGAGCCGACGACCGCGCTGGACCTGGTCGCCCGCGGCCAGCTGCTGGACAGCCTGCGCGCCCTGGCGCGCGATGGCGTCACCCTGGTGCTGGTCACCCATCACATCGAGGAGATCATCCCGGAGATCGGCCGGGTGGTCCTGATGCAGCGCGGCAGCATCGTCGCCGACGGTGCCCCGCACCAGGTCCTGACGCCGGCGAACCTCTCCGGTGCCTTCGGCGGCCCGGTGCAGGTATGGCGCGACGACGAGGCCGGCACCGGCGTGCGCTTCCGCGCCGCGGCGGGCTGAACCGATGCCCGAGCTGCCGGAGGTCGAAACCACCCGACGTGGCCTGGCCCCGCACGTGGAGGGGCGGCGCGTCACGACCGTGACCCTGCGCCGGCCGGACCTGCGCTGGCCGATCCCCGGCGAGGTCGCGCGCGAGTTGCCGGGCCGGCGCATCGAGACGGTGCGGCGGCGGGCCAAGTACCTGCTGCTGGACACCGACCAGGGCGACAGCGCGCTGCTGCACCTGGGCATGTCCGGCATGCTGCGGGTGCTGCCGCCGCAGACGCCGGTCGGCACCCACGACCACGTGGACATCGCCCTGGACTCGGGCCGGGTGCTGCGCTTCACCGACCCGCGCCGCTTCGGCTGCCTGCTGTGGCAGCCGGCCGGCAGCGTGCATCCCCTGTTGCGGGGCCTGGGGCCGGAGCCACTGTCGGACGACTTCGATGGCGACTGGCTGTTCGCCCGCAGCCGCGGCCGCAGCGCCCCGGTGAAGGCCTTCCTGATGGACCAGCGGATCGTCGTCGGCGTGGGCAACATCTACGCCGCCGAGAGCCTGTTCCGTGCAGGCATCTCGCCGCTGCGGGCCGCCGGCAGGGTCTCCCGAGCCCGCTACATCGCCCTGGCGGACGCGGTCCGCCAGATCCTCGGCTACGCCATCACCCGCGGCGGCACCACCCTGCGCGATTTCCTCAACCCGGACGGCGCGCCTGGCTACTTCGAGCAGGAACTGGCGGTCTACGGACGCGGCGGCCTGCCGTGCCCGCGCTGTGGCGGTCCGCTGCGCGAGGCCAGCATCGGCCAGCGCACCAGCGCCTGGTGCCCGCGCTGCCAGCGCTGACCTGCCCGGCGCCGGCCGGACCTTGCTGAACAGGGAGACGCGCGCACCGCGGGGCCGGCTCCGTCGCGCACGGCCGGTTGCTTAAGATGGCGCCGCCTCCCTCCTCCCGTCTCCGCGCCATGCATCGACGCCAGTTCCTGACCCGCGCCGCCGCGGCGCTCGCCGCCGCCGGCCTGCCCCTGCCGCTGCTGACCGCCGCCGCCGCGCCCCTGCCGCTGGGCCAGCGCCACCCGTTCGACCTTGCCTGGCTCAAGGGCCACGCCCGCGCCCTGGCCGGCCGGCCGTACAGTCCGCGCAGCGAGCGCCTGCCCGCCCCGGTCGCGGCGCTGGACTGGGACCAGTACCAGTCGATCGGCTTCCGCCAGGACCATGCGCTGTGGGGCGACCAGCCGGACGCCCGCTTCCAGGCCAAGTTCTTCCACCTGGGCCTGTTCTTCAAGCGGCCGGTGCGGATGTTCGAGGTCGCCGGTGGCCAGGCGCAGGAGCTGGCCTACGATCCAGGCATGTTCGACTACGGGCGCAGCGGCCTCACCGGCAAGCGCCTGCCGAAGGACCTGGGCTTCGCCGGCTTCCGCCTGAACTCCCCGGACGACATCCGCCGCGACTGGGCCGCCTTCCTGGGCGCCAGCTACTTCCGCGCGGTCGGTTCGAGCATGCAGTACGGCCTTTCCGCGCGCGGCTTGGCCATCGACACCGGCATGCCGCGCCCGGAAGAATTCCCGGAATTCACCGCCTTCTGGCTGGAGCGCCCGCAGCCGGGCTCGGACACCCTGGTGGTGTATGCGCTGCTGGATTCGCCCAGCGTCGCCGGCGCGTACCGGTTCGCCATCACCCGTGGCGAGCCGCTGGTGATGGACGTGGACGCCGCGCTTTATCCGCGCACCCGCATCGAGCGCCTGGGCATCGCCCCGGGCACCAGCATGTACCAGGTGGGCGAGAACGACCGCCGCATGGACTGGGACTGGCGCGCCGAGATCCATGACAGCGACGGCCTGGCCATGCACACCGGCAACGGCGAGTGGATCTGGCGCCCGCTGGGCAACCCCGAGCACCTGCGCTTCAACGCCTTCGCCGACGACAACCCGCGCGGCTTCGGCCTGCTGCAGCGCGACCGCGACTTCGACCACTACCAGGACGATGGCGTCTTCTACGAGAAGCGCCCGAGCCTGTGGGTCGAGCCCAAGCACGGCTGGGGCCGTGGCTCGGTGCAGCTGGTCGAGATCCCGACCGTGGACGAGACCTTCGACAACATCGTCGCGTTCTGGAACCCGGAGGCCAAGCCGGAGCCCGGCCAGGAACTGCTGTTCGGCTACCGCCTGTTCTGGGGGCAGCACCCGCCGGCACGGCCGCAACTGGCCGAGTGCGTGGCTACGCGTACCGGGCTTGGCGGGGTGATCGGCAAGAAGCGGGAGTACTTCTCCTGGCGCTTCGCGGTGGACTTCGCCGGTGGCGGGCTGGCCGCCCTCGCCGCGGCCAACGCCACGGTCGAGGCGGTGGTGGAAACCAGCCGCGGGCGCCTGGAGACCGTCTCCGCGCGCCCGCTGCACCCGATCCAGGGCTACCGCGCCATGTTCGACGTGGTGCCGCCGGACGACTCCACCGCCCAGATCGACCTGCGTCTGTACCTGCGCCACGAAGGCCGGCCACTCACCGAGACCTGGCTGTACCAGTGGAACCCGCCGCCGCCGGCGCAACGGGTGGTGTACTGATCCGGCGCCGGCAGCGGCTCAGGCCGGTGCCGGCGCTTCCTCCCGCACCAGCTCGGCGAACTGGTTGAGACGGAACGGCTTCTGCAGGAACCACGCACCCTCCGGCAACGGCGGCAGCTGCGAGCGCGGGTGCCCGGAGGCCAGCACGATGCGCGCCGAGGGGCAGACGCGCCTGGCATAGGCGGCCAGCTCCAGCCCACCGACCGGGCCCGGCATGTGGATATCGCTGAACAGGACGTCGCAGGGCTGTTCCTGCAGCAGGCGCATCGCGGCCTGGCCGTCGTCGGCCATGCGCACTTCCATGCCCAGCTCCGAGAGCACGTCGGCCAGCAGGTCGCGCAGTTCGAACTGGTCCTCGACCACCAGCACCCGCCACGTGCCGCTCATGCCTGGTCTCCGAACCGGGCCACGGCCCGGGCGCGGTGCAGGGCGCGGTGGTAGACGGTTGGCTGACGCATGGGTGGTTCCCCTTTTCGGTCCCGGGCATGCAAGGGTCCCCATCCGGCGTGAAGGCGGCGTAAACACGTGGGTCGTTACGATTTCGTGTTTCACGGGTTGAGCGGAGCTGGACCAGGGGATGGAGAAGCAGGGGATCGTGGCCGGACGTGATTCCGGCATCGTTTTCGTGGCCGTGCTGCTGGCCGCATCTGTGGTCGGGATGGAGCTGGTCGTGCCGCTGGGCTATACGGTCTGGCTGGTGTACTTCCTGGCCATCGGGGTCACCCTGTTCCAGCGCCGGGCATGGGTACCGCTGGCCCTGGCGGCCCTGGCCTGCGTTTTGCTGGTGGTCGGCTACAACCTGGCGCCGCCAAGCCACAACTCCGCCTTCTCGGTGGTCAACCGCACCGGCGGCGCGCTGTGCTTCATCACCACCGCGCTGATCGTGATGCAGGCCATCCGTGCGCGCAGCCAGGCCGAGCGCGCGCTGTGGCTGCAGGAGGCGGAGAACGCGGTGGCCCTCGCGCTGCAGGGTGACCAGACCCCCGAACAG
>JBQGEI010000070.1:0-1814 GCA_052039535.1 Pseudoxanthomonas sp. | reverse complement strand
TAGCCGACCGGGAAGTACGGGTACACGCTGACCTTGCGCGCGCGCCCGGACACGTTGCGCACGCGGATGCTCCACAGCTCGGCCACGTCCTCGGCCGCCAGGCGCACGCCCATCACCAGCTCGATGCCGTCGCACTGCACGGTCCAGGCCACGTCGCCGGCACCGATGGACAGCTCGAACGCATCGGGCGTGCGGTTGACCGGCGCGTGCGGCGCGGAGAACAGGCCGCCGCCCTCCTCGTCGCGGACGTAGCAGAACCGCCCGGGATGATGGGCGTAATGCGGCTGCTCCGGCTGCATGAAGGTCTTCGCCTCCAGGGTCGGCGCATGGGCGTACTTGGCCGGCTCCGGCTGCATGAACTGCGCCGTGGCATAGCCGCGGCAGTTGAGCTGCAGCAGCATCCGCCGGTTCCACAGGAAGGTGGAGGCCGCGGGCATCGCGGTGGGACTTTCCAGCACGAACCGCCGCCCCTGGTCCTCGAACCGGCCCACGCCGGGTACCGCATCCCTGTCGACCATCGTGCTCATGCCTGCGCCTCCCGACGCGATGCCAGTTCGGATTGGATTTGCGCCAGCGACGCGTCATCGAGCGGGTAGGCGCGCATCACCCAGCCGGCCAGCAGCGCGACCACGCCGGGGATCACCGTCAGCAGCAGCAGGATGCCCAGCTGCGAGGCGTCGGACTGCGCCTGGTTGGCGACATAGCCCATGCCCGCGAGCATCCAGGCGATGGTGGCCGAGGCCAGCGCGCCGCCGAGCTTCTGCGAGAAGGTGGCGGCGGCGAAAGTCATGGCGGTGGCGCGGCGGCCGGTCTTCCACTCGGTGTAGTCGGCGCAATCGGCGTACATCGAGAACGCCAGCGGCGACTTGGGCCCGAGCAGCAGGCCCACCAGGGTGTTGAGCGCGAGCATCACCCAGATCTGCTCGCGCGGGACGAAATACATCGCGCAGGAAATCACGCCCACGCCGACCATCAGCCACATCATCGCCGCGCGCTTGTCGACGAAGCGGGTCAGCACGGGAGTCAGCGCGGCGCCGACGGCCAGCGCCACCGAGTAGCACGTCAGGAACAGCCAGGTCAGGTCCGGGCGGTCGACGTAGTACTTGAGGTAGTAAACCAGCGAGCCGCTGCGCATGACGATGGTGACCATGATCACCAGCGCCAGCACGAACAGCACCAGCCAGGGCCGGTTGTGCAGCAGGTCGGCGATGTCCTGGCGCACCGCGCTGCGCTGCTGCGGCGGTGGCTGGATGCGCTCGCGGGTGGTGGCGAACACGACCAGGAAGGCGAGGCTGGCGACCAGGCCGTACAGGCCCAGGGTCAGCTGCCAGCCGAGCTGTTCGTCACCGCCGCCGGTCCAGTCCACCAGCTTCAGGGTCAGCGCATTGACCACCGTGGTGCCGGCGAAGGCGGCGATGAACCGGAAGCTCACCAGGGTGGTGCGCTGCTGGCTGTCGGAGGTGATGACCCCGCTCAGCGCCGAGTACGGCATGCTCAGCACGGTGTAGGCCAGCATCATCAGGCTGAAGGTGACGTAGGCCCACACCAGCTTGCCGCCCTCGCTGGTGTCGGGAACGGTCCAGGTCAGCACGCCGGCGGCGGCCAGCGGCAACGCGCCGAACAGCAGGTACGGGCGAAACCGGCCCCAGCGGGTGCGGGTGCGGTCGGCCATTGCGCCCATCAGCGGGTCGGTCACCGCGTCGAGGATCTTGGTGACCAGCATCATCGTTCCCACCGCCGCGGCCGCCAGGCCCATGACGTCGGTGTAGAACAGCAGCAGGAAGGCGGAGATGTTCGCCCAGTAGAGGTTGAAG
>JBQGEI010000069.1:0-25999 GCA_052039535.1 Pseudoxanthomonas sp. | reverse complement strand
ATCCAGCAGCTCAAGGAGCGCTACGGGGACGATCGCCAGAAGTTCCAGGTGGCGATGATGGAGCTGTACAAGAAGGAGAAGATCAACCCGATGGGCGGCTGCCTGCCGATCCTGGTGCAGATGCCGGTGTTCCTGGCGCTGTACTGGGTGCTGGTGGAGTCGGTCGAGCTGCGCCATGCCCCGTGGATCCTGTGGATCCAGGACCTGACCGCCAAGGACCCGTACTTCATCCTGCCGGTGATCAACGTGGCGGTGATGTGGTTCACCCAGAAGCTGCAGCCGGCACCGGGCATGGACCCGATGCAGGCGAAGATGATGCAGTTCATGCCGCTGATCTTCGGCGTGATGATGGCCTTCTTCCCGGCCGGCCTGGTGCTGTACTGGGTCACCAACGGCGCCCTGGGCCTGCTGCAGCAGTGGTACATGCTCAAGCGCCACGGCGAGCCGGCGCCCAAGGCCGCTGCCAAGTAAGCGCACCGGAAACCCGCCGCCAGGCGGGTTTCCCTTTTGTGCAGCCACGCCAGCAGCCGCTACGCTGGCCGCCCGCCGTTCCCGCCGACCGCATGTCCCAGCCCGACACCATCGCCGCCATCGCCACCGCCCCGGGGGCCGGGGGCGTGGGCATCGTGCGCCTTTCCGGGCCGCTGGCGCTGTCGATCGCACGCACGATCGGTGCGCGCGAGCCCGCGCCCCGGCGCGCGTTGCGTGCGCACTTCACCGATGCCGGCGGCGCGGTGATCGACGACGGCATCGTGCTCGGCTTTCCCGGCCCGCACAGCTTCACCGGCGAGGACGTGGCCGAACTCCAGGCCCATGGCAGCCCGGTGCTGCTGCAGCGTCTGGTCGAGCGTTGCGTCGAACTGGGCGCGCGCCAGGCGCGGCCCGGGGAATTCAGCGAGCGCGCGTTCCTCAACGGCAAGCTCGACCTGGTCCAGGCCGAAGCCATCGCCGACCTGATCGCCGCGGCCGACCTGCGCGCAGCGCGCGCGGCGCGGCGCTCGCTCGAAGGCGTGTTCTCGCGCCAGGTCGAGCAGGCCGCCGACCAGCTGTTGCGCCTGCGGATCCACGTGGAAGCGGCGATCGACTTCGTCGACGAGCCGATCGAGACCCTTGGCCTGCCGCAGGTGGCGACCGCGCTGCAGGACCTGCACGGCGGCCTGCAGGATCTGCTGCGACACGCCGAGCGCGGGCGCCGCCTGCGCGACGGCCTGCATGCAGTGCTGCTGGGGCCGCCCAACGCGGGCAAGAGTTCGCTGCTCAACGCGCTGGCTGGCGATGCACGGGCCATCGTTGCCGACGTGGCCGGCACCACCCGCGACGTGCTGCGCGAGACCGTGCGCATCGACGGCCTGGAACTGGTGCTGGCGGACACCGCCGGCCTGCGCGAGGGCGGGGATGCGATCGAGCGCGAGGGCATGCGCCGCGCCCAGGCGGAGCTCGAGCGCGCCGACCTGGCGCTGCTGGTGCTGGACGCGCGTGCGCCCCAGTGCGACCGCGCCGCGTTGGAGGCAGCCGCCGGGCAGGTGCCGCTGAAGCTGTGGATCCACAACAAGGCCGACCTGCTGCCATCGCCCCCGCCCGATGGCGAAGGGGTGATCCATGTCTCCGCATTGACCGGCCAGGGGCTCGAACGCCTGCACGCCGCGTTGCGGAGGCTGGCGGCCGGAAGCGCGCCCGATGCCGCCGAAGGCGAGTTCAGCGCCCGGGCCCGCCACCTGCAGGCCCTGCGCCAGGCCCTGGAAGGCGTTGCCGCGGCCGCCGCCGAGCTGGACGCCGGCCATCTGGAGCTGGCGGCCGAACAGCTGCGCGCCGCCCATGACGCGCTGGGCGCGCTCACTGGCCAGGTCACGGCCGACCAGATGCTCGGGCACATCTTCTCCAGTTTCTGCATCGGCAAGTGAAGGCCGCCGCCGGTGCCGCGCTCGCGGCCGGGCCGGCTTGTGCCTAGGTGGCTCGCGGTTGACAATCGGCCCACACGGCGCGATACGGGGGCGCCGACGTTCGCTTTTCAACGGGTTCCATCACGGGGGAGTGTTTGATGACCTTGACGATTTCGCCGAAGTCGCGACTGGTGGCATGCGTGCTGCTGGCCGCCGCTGTCGGCGCCTGTTCCAAGCAGGAAGAGCCCGCCGCCGGCCCCGCCAGCAGCGGGCCGGCCACCGAAGCGCCTGCCGCTGCCGCTGCCGCTCCGCCCGCGCCGGCGGTCGCCGCCAAGGTGCAGGGCATGGGCGCGGAGGAGTTGCGCGAGTCGGCCACGCGGGCCCTGCGCGAGAACCGCATGTACGCGCCCGCCGGCGACAACGCGATGGAGTACTACCTCGCCCTGCGCGACAAGCTGCCGGATGACCCCAACGTCGCCAGTGCCCTGACGGACCTGATGCCGTACACCGTCATCGCCACCGAACAGGCGGTCTCGCGCGAGCAGTTCGACGAGGCCCAGCGCCTGGTTGCGCTGATCGAGAAGGCCGACCCCAACACCCCGGCGCTGCCGCGCATCCGCCAGAGCATCGGCACCGCCCAGCAGTCCGTGGCCCAGCGCAGCGTGGCCGAGGCCGAGCGCGTGCGCGCCGAAACCCAGGCCCGTGCCCAGGCCGACCAGCAGCGCCAGGCGCAGCAGCAGGCCGCCGAGGCCGAGGCGGCCCGCCGCCTGGCCGCCGAACAGGAGGCGGCCCGCCAGGCCGCCGAGCGCCAGGCCCAGCAGCAGCGCGAGACCGAGCAGCGCGAGGCGGCCGCCCGCCAGGCTGCCGCCGCCCAGCAGCAGGCCCCGCGTCCGGCCGCCGCCCAGCCGGCCCCGCGCGCGCTGCGCCCGATCAGCATGCCGGCACCGCGTTACCCTCCCGAGGCGCTGCGCGCCGGCACGTCCGGCGATGTGCTGGTGGAGTTCACGGTGGGCACCAGCGGCGAAGTGACCGACGTGCGCGTGCTGCGGGCCAACCCGGGGCGGGTGTTCGACCGCGAGGCCACCAACGCGGTGCGCCGCTGGAAGTTCGAGCCGATCGATGCACCGATCACCACCCGCCGAACCCTGGCCTTCACCCCGAACGAGTAAGGCACCAGGGAGCGATCCAAAGAGAAGGCCCGGCAATGCCGGGCCTCTTCGTGTACCCGGGGCAGCGGCGCCTCAGGTGGAGATCGCCAGCTTCTCCTGTCGGTAGCGCATCACCGCGCCGATCCACAGCAGCACCGCCAACCCCACGCTGCACCCCAGGTAGATGCCCCACTCCTGGGCGTTGACCGGCTCGGAGCGGATCACCCGCAGCAGCATCTGGTTCTGCGCCAGGAACGGCACGGCGAACTGCCACGCCTGGGTCTTCACCGGGTTCACCATCAGCACGATGGTGGGGATCATCGGCAACAGCATGAGCCAGCTCATGTGGCTCTGCGCCTCCTTCAGGCTCTTGGCGGCGGCCGCCAGCAGGGTCAGCAGCGAGGTGCCGATCAGCAGCATCGGCAGCAGCACGAACAGCATCCGGGCGATGGACAGCATCGACACGTCCATCTGCCGCGCCACGCCGCTGGCCAGCTGCGCGCTGAGCTTGATCGCCAGCAGCGACAGCAGCAGCGAGACCACGCCCAGGATGCACGCGGCGGCGATCTTGCCGCTGACGATCGCCCCGCGCCCGGCGGGCGTGGCCAGCAGCGGCTCCAGCGACTGCCGCTCGCGCTCGCCGGCGGTGGCGTCCAGCACCAGCGCCGCGCCGCCGAGGAAAGCGGTGATGATCAGGAAGTACGGCAGCAGCATCGACAGCAGCACGCCGCGCCGCGCCTCCACCGTGGCCACGTCGCGCGTGCCCGGGTTGAGCGCCTGGGCCACCGAGGCATCCATGCCCCGTGCCAGCAGCCGCAACGCGCCGACCTGGCCGCCATAGGCCGACAGCGCCGCGCGTACGCGCTTGCTCGGGATCTGCGATTCGCGCTGGGTGCTGTCGACGACCACCTCCACCAGCGCCGGGCGGCCGGCACGCCAGTCCTCGGCGTAGGTCTCGGAGATGTACAGGCCGACATCGACCTTCTGGTCACGCACGGACTGCTCGAGGTTGTCCGGTGCCGGCACCGCTCGGATGCCCTGGGTGGCCAGGAACGCCACCAGGTTCGGAGCGCGCTCGATGCCGATGGTCGGCACCTCCAGTTCCTTCTCGATCTGGGTGCGGGCCTTCTTCTCGGCCAGCATGCCCATTCCCACCACCAGCAGCGGAATCAGCAGCGGGCCCATCAGCAGGGTCAGCCCCAGCGTGCGGCGGTCGCGGCCGATGTCGCGCAGCTCCTTGCACAGCACGATCCAGACGGTAGCAAGTGCGTTCATGCCTGCAGGCCCTCCCCGGAGCCGATGATGCTGACGAAGGCGTCCTCGAGGCTGGCCTCGCCGGTCTGTGCGCGCAGCTCGTCGGCGCTGCCGGCGGCCACCACCTGGCCGCGCGCCACGATCACGATGCGATCGCACAGCGCGGCCACCTCCTGCATGATGTGGCTGGAAAAGATCACGCAGCGCCCTTCGTCGCGCAGGCGGAACAGGAACTGGCGCATCGCGCGGGTGGTCATCACGTCCAGGCCGTTGGTCGGCTCGTCGAGGATCACGTTGCGTGGATCGTGCACCAGCGCGCGGGCGATGGCGGTCTTGGTGCGCTGGCCCTGGGAGAAACCTTCGGTCTGCCGGTCCAGGATCTCGCCCATGTCCAGCGCCTCGGACAGTTCGTCGATGCGCCGGGCGGTGTCGGCCGCGGCCATGCCGTGCAGGCGCGCGAAGTAGGCGATGTTCTCCCGCGCGGTCAGGCGCTTGTACACGCCGCGCGCGTCCGGCAGCACGCCCAGGGCGCGGCGCACGGCCATCGGGTCGCGCGCCGGGTCGATCCCGTCGACCTCGATGCGGCCGCTGTCCGGCTGCATCAGGGTGTAGAGCATGCGCAGGGTGGTGGTCTTGCCGGCACCGTTGGGCCCGAGCAGGCCGGTGATCTGGCCGTCGTGGGCCTGGAAGCCGACGCCGGAGACGGCCTTGACCGTGCCGGTGCGGGTCTTGAACTGCTTGTGCAGGTCGTGGGCGATGATCATCGCGTCAGGACTCCGTGTCGAAGGTGGCGGTGCATCAGGGTTCCCATCCGTTGAAGCTGGTGAAGGGCGGCACGTAGCTCATGTCCGCCAGGCACTGCGCATCCAGCGACGTGGCATCCGCGCTTTCCATAAACTGGCCCAGCAGGCGGGGCATGCATCCCAGGGACAGCGTCCCGTGGCCCTGCCCGCGCACCACCAGGTGGCGCCCGTTGGGCAGGCCCTGCAGCACCCGCTCGGCGTAGCGCGGCGGCGTCACCGGGTCCAGTTCACCGGACAGCAGCAACACCGGCACGTCCGAGCGCAGCGGCGCGGTGAATCCCTCCGGCGCGGCGCCGTGCGGCCACGCCTCGCAGGCGGCGAAGAACATGCGTGCGACCTGCGGGCCGAGCAGCGTGTCCTGCGCGGCGGCGGCGGCCTCGTCATGGCGGTCGGCGTCCTCGGCGCAGATCACCGACCACTGCATCCCGCTGGCCATCTGGCTGCCGGTGCTGCGGCCCATCAGCTCGGACAGCGATTTCAGCGGCGCGTAACGCCCCTGCGCCGCCTCGTCCAGCACCAGTGGCAGCAGCGCCGCGGTCTGCGGCATGTACGAGAACATGAACGCCAGGCCGGTCACCGTACTCGCATCCACCCGGCCGGTGAGGCTCTCGCCGCTGCCGGGGTCGCGGTACTCGACCTCGACCGGCGCCTGGCCCAGCCGCTCCACCAGCAGCTTCAGCTGCGCGCGCGGGTCCTGCGGGAAGCGCGCCGCGCAGGCCGGCAGCGCGCGGCACTGCGCCGCCTGCAGCTCCAGCGCATCCTCGAAGGTAGTGGCGAACTCGCCGCCGACCACCAGGTCATTGGGGGCCACGCCATCCAGCACGATGCTGCGCACGTGCGCCGGATGGCGCGCGGCGTACTGCTGGGCCACGCGCGTTCCATAGGAGCCGCCCACCAGGTCGATCCGTTCGGCGCCCAGCGCTTGGCGCACCGCCTCCAGGTCGGCCACCGCGTCGGTGGTCGTGTAGAAGCGCGGATCGGCACGGCCGGCGACCGCATCGGCGCACTGCCGGGCCAGCGCGGCGATCGCACCGGTGACCGCCGCCTCGTCGCCCTGCAGCGTGGCCAGCGGGCCACGGTCGCATTCCAGCGGATTGGAGCCGCCGGTGCCACGCTGGTCGACCAGGATCACGTGGCGCTGCTTGCGCACCTCGGCGAAGGCCGGGTCCAGCTGCGGCCACACCTCGATGGCCGACTGCCCCGGGCCGCCGGCCAGGAAGAACACCGGGTCGTCCTGGGCGGCGCCCTCTTCGGTCGCGCGCAGCCAGGCGAGCTTGAGGCCGATCCTGCGTCCATCCGGGCGCGAGGCGTCCTCGGGCACCTCGAAGGTGGTGCACTGGGCCTGCACGGTCTGGCCGGCGGCGCTGTTGGCCAGGGTGCACGGCTCGAACGAAAGCGAGCCGTACTGGCTGGTGGAGCGGGCCGCTCCGGCCTGCGTGCCCGGTCCGTCCGCGCCGCAGGCGGCAAGCGCCAGGCAGGCCGCGGTGCCGGCCAGGGAAAGGAGTGTCTTGCGGGTCTTCATGGCGATGGGCCCGTTCACGGTGGAAGGAAAGGAAGGCGGTGGGTGGTTCAATCGGCGTCCGGGACGAACACGTCCTCGATCCGCCTGCCGAACAGCCGCGCGATGCGGAACGCCAGCGGCAGGCTCGGGTCGTACTTGCCGGTCTCCAGTGCATTGACGGTCTGGCGCGAGACCTCCAGGCGCTCGGCCAGCTCGCCCTGCGACCAGCCCTGTTCGTCTCGCAGCGCGCGCAGGTGGTTCCTCATCGGCGGCGCTTCACTGGTAGCGCCGGATGACGACCAGCTTGGCGATCCCGTACGCCGCGCACACCAGCGGGAATACCCAGATCATCGCCGGGGCCGAAGGGATGTCGATCACCTTGGCCGACTGCAGGAAGCCGCCGGCCATGTACACCATGCAGACCAGCGCGGTGCCGATGCTCACCGCCTCCAGTTCGATCCGCTGCTGCATCTCGTCGGCGTCGCGGATATAGCGGACCATCGCCCGCAGCACGAAGGCGATCGGCGGCACCGGCAGCAGCGCCAGCAGCGCGCGCAGCGGAAGCGCCAGGTCCAGCTCGGGCCGGCGCAGGAGCGTGAGCGAGATCGCCAGGGCGATGAGATAGGTCGCCATGGCCCACACGATCTCGCGCGTGTAGCGCCGCCGCAGCGCCGGCGGCGCGCTGTCGCAGGCCGATGGCAGGCGCCAGCTCAGCAGCGCGGCCAGGGCCAGGCCGACGCCCAGGCCCAGCAGCAGGCCGACCACCATCTGCGGGATGCGCTCGGGCATGAGGCGTGGCAGCAGCAGGGCCAGGGCGATGGCGGCGCTGCCCTGGAGGCCGAGCAGCGCGGGCGAGCCGGCCTTCATGCGCTCCACTTCGCGACGACACAGCGGGCGGCCGCCACCACCACCAGAGCCATCCCGGCAAACAGCAACGCGGGTACGCCCGCGGCGCCGGCGCCGATGAAGGCCAGTCCGGTGGCCAGCAGTGCGCCGCCCGGGCGCCTTTCAATGCACATGCCGCTCATGGTGTCCCCTCATGTAAAGCGTACTTGACAGACCATAGGCGCCGCCGACTGGTGTGTCAAGCGTGCTTTACATGCCGGCACACGGCCGCCCGGCCGGCAGCGATGCCACCGTCGCCCCCGAGGCAGATCCCGGTATGCGAAGAACGCGATTGCGGACCACCCGGTCCGTGTGGGCCATGCGCGTCTTCGCGCACGGCGGGGGATCCGCCCGTTCGCGGCTGGTTGTTGCTGACGTACTTTTCCCGGTGGGCGAAGGGCCGTGATGGCGGACCATCCGGTCCGCGCGGCGCCGAGCGCCATGCGCGTCTTCGCGCACGGCGGGGGATCCGCCCGTTCGCGGCTACTTGTTGCTGACGTACTTTTCGCGGCGGATCTGCGCGACCGGGAACCCGGCCGTCTTGAGCGCCTCGAAGCTGGCGTCGACCATGTCCGGGTTGCCGCAGAGGTAGGCGATGTCGCGCGCCGGATCCGGAAGGAAGTCGGGCAGATGCTGTTGCACGTAGCCATGGCGCACGTCGGCGTGGGCGTGCGGCGAGCCCGCCGGCGGCAGCTCGCGCGACAGGCAGGGCACGTAGCGGAACTGCGGGTGGGCCTGGGCGAAGGCGCGGAAGTCCTCCGCGTACAGCAGCTCGCCGGGAGTGCGGGCACCGGACAGCAGCACCACCTCGATCCCGCGTTCGGCGATCTGCGTCGCCAGCACCGGCAGCATCGAGCGGTACGGCGTCACGCCGGTGCCGGTGCCGATCAGCAGGTAGCGCGCGTTGCGGTCCCCGGGCATCAGGCAGAAGCGGCCGTACGGCCCGCTGGCGCTGACCCGGTCGCCAGGCGCCAGGCCGTCGAACAGCGCGGTGGCGGCCCCGCCGGGCACATGGCTGACGGCGATCTCCACCGCTTCGCCCGGACCCATGGCGTGGTCGTGGATCGTCGCCAGCGAATAGCTGCGGCGGGCCGGCGTACCGTCGGCGTAGTCGAAATGGATCTGGATGAACTGGCCGGGCACGAAGTCCAGCGGCTGGCCGTCGTCGCGGGCCAGCACATAGTGGCCGATGGTGGGCGCGAGCATGCGGCGCTCGACGAGGCGGAGCGGGAACTGGACGGGCACGATGGTTCGTTTCAGGACGGTGTATGCCGGGCGGGTTGCCGGCGGCGACCTATAATAGCCGCAGCCCCGAGCACGCGCCGTCAGGCGCAAAAAGGCCCCATGACCCCACGTTCCCCCGACGCACCGGCGCCCGCGCTGCGCGTGCGCGACCTGCGCAAGACCTACGACAACGGCGTGGAGGCGCTCAAGGGCATTTCCCTGGACGTGGCCCCCGGGGATTTCTTCGCCCTGCTCGGCCCCACCGGCGCCGGCAAGTCGACCCTCATCGGCATCGTCAGCTCGCTGGTCAATCCCAGCGGCGGCCAGGTGGAGGTGTTCGGCACCGACCGGGTCGCGCACCGCAGCCAGGCGATGCGCCTGGTCGGGCTGGTCCCGCAGGAGATCAACTTCAACCTGTTCGAGCAGCCGTACGACATCCTGGTCAACTACGCCGGCTTCTACGGGATCCCGCGCGAGGAGGCCGGTCCGCGCGCCGAGGAGGAACTGCGCCGCGCCCACCTGTGGGAAAAGGCGCGGGTGATGAGCCGCACGCTGTCCGGCGGCATGAAGCGACGGCTGATGATCGCCCGGGCGATGATGACCCGGCCGCGGCTGCTGATCCTGGACGAGCCCACCGCCGGGGTGGACATCGAGATCCGCCGCGACATGTGGCGGGTGCTGCGCGAGATCAACGCCGCCGGCACCACCATCATCCTGACCACCCATTACCTGGAGGAAGCGGAGAGCCTGTGCCGCAACCTCGCCATCATCGACCGCGGCACGATCGTGCAGCAGGGGCCGATGCGCGCGCTGCTGGCACAGCTGGACGTGGAGGGCTTCCTGTTCGACATCGACGGTGGCCTGCCGGCGCAGCTGCCGGCGATCGAAGGCACCACCCTGAGCGTGATCGACGACCACACCCTGGATCTGGACATGCCCCGCGCCATGGACCTCAACCGGGTGTTCGCCGCATTCGACGCGGCGGGCATCCGCATCCGCTCGATGCGCACCAAGAGCAACCGCCTGGAGGAGCTGTTCGTGCGGCTCACCGGGCCGTCCCGGGAGGCCGCATGAGCAGCACGCCACAGGCCGCGGCCTCGCGCCATGCCGCCAACTGGGTCGCGCTGGGCACCATCGTCCGGCGCGAGGTCAACCGCATCCTGCGCATCTGGGGCCAGACCCTGGTGCCGCCGGCCATCACCATGACCCTGTACTTCCTGATCTTCGGCGGCCTGATCGGCTCGCGGATCGGGGACATGGGCGGTTACAGCTACATGGAGTTCATCGTCCCCGGGCTGGTGATGATGAGCGTGATCCAGAACAGCTACGGCAACATCTCCTCCAGCTTCTTCGGCGCCAAGTTCGGCCGCCACGTGGAGGAGCTGCTGGTCAGCCCGATGCCCAACTGGGTGATCCTGTGGGGCTACGTGGCCGGCGCGGTGCTGCGCGGGCTGATGGTGGGCGTGATCGTGCTTGCCATCGCCATGTGCTTCACCACCGTGCGCATCCCGCACCCGCTGGTGACCCTGACCACGGTGCTGCTGGGGGCGACGATCTTCTCGCTGGCCGGCTTCGTCAACGCGGTATACGCCCGCAAGTTCGACGATGTGGCCATCGTGCCCACCTTCATCCTGACCCCCCTGACCTACCTCGGGGGCGTGTTCTATTCGGTCAAGCTGCTGCCCCCCTGGGCCGAGGCGGCCACCCACGCCAACCCGATCTTCTACATGGTCAACGCCTTCCGCTACGGCCTGCTGGGCAGCACCGACGTGCCGCTCTGGGTAGCCTATGCGCTGATGCTGGCGTTCGTGGCGGTACTCGCCGGTGTGTCGCTGACCCTGCTGCGACGGGGCGTCGGCCTGCGCAGCTGACGCCCGCGTTCCGGCCAAGGCGGGCCGCCAGTGCCCGTGCAGTGCCCGTGCAGCCCCGGTGCTAGCCGCCGGTCCGGGGAGACGGGCATCCCACACCCTTGCCGTCCGCAACGCCGTAGGGGCCTACACCTGCGATCGCGGGCGGACCTGCGCTGAGTGCAGGGTTTCCAGGCGCGGCGAAGCAGGTTGCGCGAAGTTCCCCGTGCTTGCCGGCCTTTGTTCGAGGATCCGCGCATGACGCGGTGGTGCGGCCCTTCGGATGCTCCGCGCCCCGTCTCCCCGCAGGACCGTTGGATTTCCCGATCCTAGGGCCCCGCGGTCACCCTCGGGGTGTCACGGGCCAGGCGCCCCGATCTGTCGGCCGTAATCCCGGCCGCCCGCCCGCGTCTCACGGTTGCACGCAATACTTGCAATGTCGGGAAAACGACGCACGGAATGTGACCATCGTCATTTAATGTCTTCGGGCGCATCCGCATTTCGTAAAAACTGACCAAGCGCGTCACCTTTTGACTTGTGACGGTCACGTATGGGTGCTAGTTTTTTGACGCGTGATTCATGGATGGAACAGTGAGTCACATGAATGCTTGTCATAAGCAACTATCGCCACCCCCGACACACAGCGGGCAGGTGCCCGGAACCCGGTGGTCCGTTCCGGTCATGCCCTCTCCAGGAGACATCCCGTGCGCAAGCAGTCCCGGAAGTTCGGTTTCAACCAGGCCGGTCAGGGCATGACCGAGTACATCATCATCGTGGCCCTGATCGCGATCGCCGCCATCGGCGTGTTCTCGATGTTCGGCAAGACCGTGCGCAACCAGGCCGCCGGCCTGGCCAAGGAGCTGAGCGGCAACAACGCCACCCAGGCCATCTCCAACGCCGGCACCTCCGCCGGCGAGGCGCAGACCCGTGCCAACCAGAACAAGGGCATGGCCGAGTACAACAAGTCCAACGACGCCAAGTAAGCCTGCACCGGCCCGCCGGGCCGTTGCCGCCCCATGGCGCGCAGCGGCCTGCGGTGCCCGACCGGCTCCGCGGCGCCCGCGCGGCCGCGGGGCCTCCGAACGGAGATTCCCCATGCGTCACCGCAATCGCACCGCCGCCCGCCGCATCCAGCGCGGCCAGGGCATGACCGAGTACATCATCATCGTGGCCCTGATCGCGATCGCCGCCATCGGCGTGTTCTCGATGTTCGGCAAGACCGTGCGCAACCAGGCCGCTGGCCTGGCCAAGGAGCTGAGCGGCAACAACGCCACCCAGGCCATCTCCAACGCCGCCGATTCGGCCAACGCTGCCGCCGGCCGGGCCAATGATCCGTCCAAGCACGGCATGGCCAACTACCACCAGGCCAACGACGCCAAGTAACGCGCCGTCGCCGGCAACGCCCCTGGCCCTGCGTGCCCGGTCCGATGGACCGGGCCAGGCCGCGGCATGCCGCAGGAGAGCCCATGCCCACGTCCCCGCCCGCGTTCCGGATCCGCCATGAAGGCCAGGCCCTGCCGCTGGTCCTGGTGTTCCTCATCGTGCTGTGCGTGGGCCTGCTGGTCACCTTCAACACCGGCCAGGTGGTGGCCAAGAAGGTGGAACTGACCAATGCCGCTGACGCGGCGGCCTACAGCGTGGCGGTGGAGCAGGCCCGCGCCCGCAACCTCGCCGCCTACCTCAACCGGGGGCGTGTCGCCAACGAAGTGGCGATCGCGCAGATGGTGAGCCTGAACTCGTGGGTGACGATGGTGCACTCCACCTCGGACCACTTCGGCGATTTCATGGGCGTCGTGTCCAAGGTCCTGTTCTGGGTGCCTGGGCTGGGCCAGGCACTGATCGCCATCGACCGGGCGATGGTGGTGATCAACCGCGCGCTCAAGACCTTCCGGCGCAACGTGGCGATCCCGGGCCTGGAGAACTTCATCCGCATCTACGACCAGGTCCTCAACCAGGGCTATGCCACCGCAGCGCGTGCGGCCCTGAGCACCCCGGCGGCGCTGGCCGGTACCGAACGCATGGTCAGCCGGGTGGTGTCCGACAACTCGCCCGGTGCGTCCATCACGCCCGAAGGCGCGGGCGTGCTGGCCAACGACATCCGCCAGGGCGGGGAGCAGATGGAGCTCTACCGTCCCGGCCGCGGCGGCAATGGACTGACCCGCACCAACGAAGGCGGCGAGCGCTACCGCAACGTGGTGATGGCTTCGCGCGACGGCTTCACCACCGCGCGGCGCAGCGGCAGCTTCGGCGTGCTGACCAGCAACGGCGGCACCGACCTGGTCGAGTACAACCGCTGGTCGGCGGTGGACACCTTCGAGTTCCGCCTGCCAATCCCGCTGGCTTCCGACGTGACCTTCCCGCTCGGCTGGGGCGGCACCCAGGCCTATCGCGGCGGTGCCAACCGGCCGAGCTTCTTCCGCGGCATGAACAATGGCCGCGGCTGGCGCTCGCCCTACGACAACCGCCGCTACGCCGCGTACAACGGCGTGGGCTCACGCTCCATCTCCGGCAGGTTCATCGAGGGCAATCCCGCCGGCCAGGAGATGGGCTTCAACCGCAGCAGGGCCTACTTCGGCCAGTACCGGCATGGCCTGACCCACGACTACCACGACGTCCGCGCCCGCTACTCGAAGACCCCGGAAGGCCCGGACGCCGGTCCGATCTACACCGTGGAAGTGGCCACCGACGTGTCCAGGGCGCGCACCAGCTCGGCCATCGGCGTGGGCGGCGGGCGCATGGCGCTGCGCGACGAGGCCATCAGCGGAAAGCTGCAGGCGCTGGCCAGCGCCCAGGTCTACTTCAACCGCCCGTACGACCTGGCCGCCATGCGGCGCCAGGTCTGGGGACGTGGCGACCGCAAGTTCGAGATGGGCAGCACGTTCAGCCCCTACTGGCAGGCCCGGCTGGTGGATACGCCGGATGCCGATCGCAGACTCCTGCAGGTTCGATGATGTCCAGACCCATGTTCCGTTCGCCGAAGATGCCCTTGCTGCCGCTGCTGGCCGCGTCGCTGTGCGCGGCCTGCCAGCCATCCGGCGCCGAGCCGCAGGAGGCCGCGGCGGCGCGCGCGCGCTCCCTGCCCGCCCTCCACGTCCAGCTGGACTGGGAGAACCTGCTGGCCGGCCGGCATGTGTCCCGCGAGGACTACCAGCTGCGTCTGCGGACCTGCGAAGAGGCGGGCATGGCCGTCACGCCACTGTCGGCCGAGGAAGCCGCCCGGCTGGACACCGGCACGGTCGAGATCCGCATCGACGGCCAGCAGCAGGTGGTGCGGCAGAAGGCCTGGACGCTGGGCTTCGACGACAACGATCCCGGCGTGGCCGGGTCCTGCCGGTTCCGCCTGGTGGAGGACGCGGACGAGACGCTGGCCGGCTACGAGGGAATCGAGTTCGCACCACTGGATGCCGCCGAGCGGCACCTGCCCGACGGCTGGACCGCGCTGGGCGAGGGGAGCATCGGCGGACAGTCGTGCACGCGCTGGCGGAAGTCCGCCGATCTGGGGCCGCCCGAGGAGGTCTGCGTGTGGTCGGGCGGGCGCAAGTGGGGCTTCGACGATGGCCCGGTGAGTGCCCTGGGCTGCGATGGCATCGCCATCGGCGGGTACTTCACCGCCATCCCGCTGCAGGCCACGCCGCTGGACGGCAACGGCTGCGTGGTCAAGCTCCGCACGTTCTCGGTGGGCGCAGGCCGGCAGGGCGGGCGCACGGGAGGAGCCTCCTGATGCGGCCGCCATACCGCAGTGGCCGCCATGCGCGCGGCCAGGCGCTGACCGAACTGGCCGTGTGCGCCGCGGTGCTGGTGCCGCTGTTCCTGCTGGTGCCGGTGGTGGCCAAGTTCGGCCACGCCAACCAGATGGCGCAGCAGGCCGCGCGCAATGCGGCATGGGCCGCCACCGTCAGCCAGGGCCATGCGCTTCCGCAGCGCGCGCAACTGCAGCGGGTCGCCCTGGAGCAGGCGTTCGCCGATGCCGACGCGCCGATCCGCACCAATGCCAATCCCGCCGCCAACGGCGAGTTCGCGGACCCGATGCTCAACACGTTCTCCGGCCGCAAGCTGCTCGAGCGCGACAACCTGCGCGTACAGAACCTGCGCCAGGGCGAGTCGCCCGGATTCCTGGACGATGCCGTCGGGCTGGTGCCACAGGGCCTGTTCCCCCTGAACCGCCGCGGCTACGTCACCTCGGAGGTGCGGCTGGAATACCGCAACCTGCAGAACCGCGACGGCAGCCGGCCCAGCTACCTGGACCCGTTCGACCGGCTGGACGTGGTGCAGACGCGCCGGCATTCGCTGCTGGTGGATCCGTGGAACGCCTCCGGCCCACGCAGCGGCGCGCGCAGCGTGGTCGCCACGGTGCGCCCGCTGGCGCCGATCAGCCGGCTCGACGGCATCGACACCGCATTCGACTCGCTGAAGGTGCTCGAGCCGATCCTGCCGATCGTCGGCGCACTGGGCGACCTGGACTTCGACCTGCAGCCGGACGTGGTGCCGGCGGACAAGCTCCAGGACTACCCCGTGAGGAGCCGCTGAGGATGCGCCTGACGTCAGGGGTGAGGGCACTGGGGTTGCTGGCGGGCGTGGCGCTGGCCGGCCCGGGCCAGGCGGTGGACTGGCCGGACGTGCCGGTGCCGGAGGGCGCCACCGGCGAGACCGTCTCCTCGCACATGATCTACAACGGCATGTCCATGCGTGCCAGCCGCTTCACCGTCGACCTCCCGGTGGAGGAGGTCAAGGCGTTCTACCGCAAGCGCTGGCAGGGCAGGCTGGTGGACACGCCGTTGAGCCCGCGGCACAGCGTGCTCGGGCACCTCCCCGACGCGCGCCACTACGTGACCGTCGAACTGACGCCACGGGGCCGCACCACCGCCGGCCAGATCGGCGTGCTGCAGCTGCCCGACCGTGATTTGCCACCGGATGCGGTGGGCAAGGGTTTCGAGCGCCTGCCGCGCACCGTCGTCGCCGAGGACATCGTGCACATGGATACCGAGCGCCGCGTGCGCACGCTGAGCATGGCCAACCGCTTCAGCCCCTACCAGAACGCCCAGTTCTACACCCGCCGCCTCGCCGGCCAGGGCTACCGCAAGGAGCCGGACTCGGACGCCTGCCTGGCGATGAGCGCGGTCTGCCATGTCCGCTACACCCGCGCCGACGACCGGATCACGGTCACCGCCATGCGCGACGCCGACGGCACCCGGATCGTGGCGGTGGTCGAGTGAGGGCGGCCCCGGGCGGCCCCGCGGGCCAACGCGGGCAATCGACCATCGAGTACACGGTGGTGGTGATCGCCGTGGTGATCATCCTGATCGCCCGTCCCGACGTGATCACCGAGATCGTCGATGCGCTGCGCGAGGCCTACGCCGCGTTCGTATCCGCCCTATCGGCCTCCGACGTCATCCTCAGCTGACGCCTGCCCCTATCCGGTCCTCCCATGCAAAAGCCCAAGATCAGCAAGAACTTCCTGTACATCGCCATTGCCCTGGGCATGGCCCTGCTGGCCGCCTTCATCGCGGTCAACTATGTGCAGGACACGGTCGCCGAGCGCACCCAGGACAACCGGCCGATGGTCGAGGTGGCGGTACCGCTGGCGGACATGCCACAGGGCGCGATCCTGCAGCCTGGCGACCTGGCCTTGCGCACGGTGCCGGCCGAATTCGCCCCGGCGGACGTGGTCACGCCGGAAAACCACGGCCAGTACGAGGGCCGCATGCTGCGCTCGCCGATCCGCGGCGGCGCGCCGCTGAGCGCCAGTGCGCTGGTGCCGCTGTACGACCAGTTCTCGCGGCTGATCCCCAAGGGCAAGGTCGCCTACACGCTCAGCGTCGACGAGAACAACTCGATCTCCGGGATGGTCGCCCCGGGCGACCTCATCGACATCCTGTTCCTGAAGGAAAAGGACGAGGCCGGCAGTGCCGCGTCGGCCGCCGCCGGTGCGCTGGCGCTGCCGCTGATGGAGCAGGTGCGCGTGCTGGCCACCGGCACCCGCATCGGTGAGCGCGTGTCGCCCGACGGGCGCCCGGTGGAAGACACCCAGGGCTTCTCCAGCGTGACCCTGGAACTGGACCACCAGCAGGCCAAGAGCCTGGCCGTGGCTTCGGAAGTGGGCTCGCTGCGGGTGCTGCTGCGCGAACTGCAGGACACCTCCCCGGGCCCCGCCGACGGGCTGAGTGAGCGCGAGCTGCTGCGTTCGCTCGGCGTGGGCAGCGGGGCCGGCGGGACATCCGGCAGGTCCGGCGGCGAGCGCGGGGTCGAGTTCATCATTGGCGGAAGGGGTTGAGGATGAGGCATGGAAATGCGCGCGGCGGCCGTGGCCATCGCGCAACCTGGGCGCTCGCGCTGGCGTTGACGCTGGTGGTGCCCGGATCGGCGGTGCTGGCGGGCGCCGCCACGGCGGCTCCGGCCGCGGCGGAGGAGCCGCTGGCCGCACCGGCCGACCCGGCGGCTGCGGCGCAGGCGCCAGCCATGGCGCCGGTACGCGAACTCGACGGCGGGACGGAAGGCCGCGCCCTGGCCGGCGACGGACAGCGCTCGAGCGCGGCGATCCTCGGTGGGCAGCTGACCCTGCATGCCGGCGAAGCGGCCGTCCGGCGGGTGCCCGCCGCGCTGCGCCGGGTCGCCGTCGGCAACGGCGAGATCCTCAGCGTGCACACGGTCGGTCGCAACGAACTGGTGTTCATCGGCACCCAGCCTGGCGAGACCAACGTGCATCTGTGGCTGGGCGACGGCAGCCAGCGCACGATCGCGGTCAACGTCACCGGCAACCGCTCCGACGGGGTCGCGGCGACCGTGCGCGAGCTGCTCGGCAACCATCCGGACGTCAGCGTGCGCGCGATCGGCGCCAACGTGGTGATCTCCGGCGGCGAGCTGGACGCGGCCACCAGCGCGCGCATCGCCGCCCTGCAGAAGCTTTACCCGCAGGTGCTGAACTTCGCCGGCTCCGACCCGGTGGGCATGCGTCCGATGGTGCGCATGGACGTGACCATCATGGAGTTCAACAAGGACGCGGTGGAGGACCTGGGCATCCGCTGGGATTCGACCATCAGCGGCCCGCTGGGCGGGCTGATCCGGGACGCCACCAGCAACGACTACTTCCGCGTGCTGCCGGACAACAACCGCACCTTCGACGAGATCCGCCAGAACCTGCCGACCCGCCTGCCCGGCTCGCAGGGCTACTTCGGCATCGCCACCACCATTGGCTCGCAGATCAACCTGCTGATGAGCCGCGGCAAGGCCTGGGTGCTGGCCGAGCCCAAGCTGAGCGCCAAGAGTGGCAGCAACGCGACCTTCCTGGTCGGCGGCGAGGTGCCGATCGTGATCCCGTCGGTGCTGGGGCAGACCCAGATCGAATACAAGGAGTACGGCATCCGGCTGAACATCGCGCCGACGGTGAACTCCGCGCGCGAAGTGGCCACCTCGATCATGGCCGAGGTCAGCCGGATCGACCCGTCGGTGTCGGTGCAGGGCGTGCCGGGCTTCCTCACCCGCCGCGCCGAGACCGAGATCAACGTGCTGGCCGGCGAGACCATCGTCATCTCCGGCCTGCTCGACCGCGAGGCGTCGCGCTCGGTGGACAAGCTGCCGATCCTCGGCGACATCCCGATCCTCGGCAAGCTGTTCCGCTCCGACGGGTTCCGCGGCAACAAGACCGAGCTGGTGATCTTCGTCACCCCGCACATCGTCACCCCGGATTCGCCCCACAACCTGGAAGAGCTGCACCGCTCCGACCGCATCCGCGAATCGATGCAGTCGGAGATCAGCCCGCGCCAGGAAACCCTGATCAGGTAACCGACCCCATGTTCACCGTGCTGATCGACGCGCCCGGGCGCGACACCCGCCAGGTCAAGTGCATGCACCGCGAGTGCGGCATCGGCCGCGGCGACGCCAACCTGGTGATGCTGCAGGGCTGGAACATCGCCAGCAAGCACGCGACCCTGGTCCGTGAGGAGCAGGGCGTGTTCATCCTGCCGCTGGGCGGGAAGGAGCCGATCGTGCTCAACGGCAAGGCGGTGCTGGCCAAGCAGGGCCCGATCAGCGGTCGCGACGAGCTGCGCATCGGCAACTACACCCTGAGGATCGCCGGCGACGAGGCCGGCGTGCGCGTGCCGCCGGCGGCCAATGACCACGGCCCGCCACCGGCGGCGCCGGCGCTGGCACCGGTGGCCGCGGCCGCGACCTCCACCGAGATCGCCGTGGCCGGCCCGGGTCCCTCGGACATCACCGCATGGCGCTCGCGCCTGCACATGGCACTGGTGCGGCAGATGGACCTGCGGCGCATGGACGTGCGCAGCATGGACGACCAGGCCCTGCGCGACACCACCATCAACCTGATCGACGACATCCTCAAGCGCGAGTTCCAGGAGCTGCCGCGTGACATCAACCCGAGGATGCTGGCCAAGCAGGTGCTGGACGAGGCCATCGGCCTGGGCCCGCTGGAAGACCTGATCTCCGACAACGGCGTCACCGAGATCATGGTCAACGCGCACGACGAGATCTTCATCGAGCGTGCCGGCCGCATCCAGAAGTCGGACGTGGTGTTCTCCAGCGAACGCGCCTGCCTGGCGGCGATCGAGCGCATCGTCACCCCGCTGGGGCGACGCATCGACGAGAGCTCGCCGCTGGTGGACGCGCGGCTCAAGGACGGTTCGCGTGTCAACGCGGTGATCCCGCCGGTCGCCCTGCGCGGCCCCAGCATCAGCATCCGCAAGTTCGCCAAGCGCCGGCTGATGGGCGAGGACCTGCTGAAGTACGGCTCGCTGGACGAGAACATGCTGGAGTTCCTGACCATCGCGGTGCGCGAGCGGCGCAATATCGTGGTTTCCGGCGGCACCGGCTCGGGCAAGACCACCCTGCTCAACATCCTCTCCAACTTCATCCCCGACGGGGACCGCGTGGTGACCATCGAGGATGCCGCCGAGCTGAAGCTGGTGCAGCCCAACCTGGTCGCGCTGGAGGCGCGCCCGGCCAACATGGAGGGCAAGGGCCAGATCACCATCCGCGACCTGGTCAAGAACGCGCTGCGCATGCGCCCGGACCGGATCGTGGTCGGCGAGTGCCGCGGCGGCGAATCGCTGGACATGCTGCAGGCGATGAACACCGGCCACGAGGGCTCGCTGACCACCGCCCACGCCAACAACCCGCGCGAGACGCTCTCGCGCCTGGAGGTGATGGTGATGATGGCCGGCATGGACCTGCCGATGACGGTGGTGCGCGAGCAGATCGCCTCGGCGGTGAACCTGATCGTGCACCAGCGGCGCTATCCCTGCGGCTCGCGCAAGGTCAGCCACATCACCGAGATCACCGGCATCGAGAGCGGCACCATCCAGATGCAGGACATCTTCCTGTTCAAGCCCACCACCTACCACGGGCCCGACGGGAAGGTGGCTGGCCGCTTCATCGCCACCGGCGCGGTGCCGGAGTTCTACGAGGGCCTGGCCGAGCGCGGGGTGGCGGTGGACCTGGGCATCTTCCGCAACCGGGGGAGCCTGGACTGATGGGCGTGTGGCTGATCGCGCTGCTGGTGTTCGCCGGCACCGCCCTGGCGGTGCTGATCGCCGCGCGCGCCAGCGAGCGCTTCATGGCCCGCTACCGCGACAACTTCCTGGACCAGGCGCGGCTGAACCTGGCCGACATGTTCATGTTCATGGATCCCGGCCAGCTGTATATGGCCAACGTGCTGGCGCTGGTGGTGGTGCCGCTGCTGGTGTGGATGCTCACCGGCACGCTGCTGTTCGCGATCTTCGCCGCGGTGGTGGTGGCCATCGCGCCGCGCAAGATCTACCTGATGCTGCGCCGGCGCCGGCTGGACCGGATCCAGGAGCAGCTCCCCGACGCGCTGCAGATGCTCTCCTCCAGCCTGCGCGCCGGCGTGGGCTTCGCCCCGGCGATGGAGGTGCTGGTCCAGGACGGCCAGCCGCCGCTGGCGCAGGAGCTGGCGCTGGTGCTGCGCCAGCAGCACATGGGCGTGCGCGCGGACGAGGCGCTGGAGGGCTTCGCCAGGCGCGTGCCGATCGTCGACGCCGAGCTGTTCGTCTCGGCGGTCAACATCTCGCGCGAGGTCGGCGGCAACCTGGCCGAAACCCTGGCAACGCTCGCCGACACGCTGCGCCGGCGCCTGATCATGGAGAAGAAGGTCAAGGCCCTGACCGCGCAGGGCAAGCTGCAGGGCATCGTGATGGCGCTGCTGCCGGTGTTCCTGATCGGTTACCTCTCGCTGATGTACGCCGAGACCATGGCGCCGATGTTCCACAGCTGGCATGGCTGGCTGGTGATCGGCATCTGCGTGGTCATGGAGTACCTCGGCTACCGCATGTGCAAGAAAATCATGACGATCGACGTATGAGCTGGATGCTGCTGCTGGTCGCGCTGCTGGCCGCCGGCGCCGTGGTGCTGGTGATGCTGGGTACCCGCGGTGCCATCCGCGAGGTCGAGCTGGAGGACCGCACCTATTACGACCCGCTGCCACGGCTGATGCAGATGATGTGGCCACTGGTCACCGTGCTGACCCGGCGCATCGCCCCGCGCATGTCGGTCACCCAGCTGGAGCATACCCATCGCCAGCTCCAGGCCGCCGGCCAGGACTACACGCTGACGCCGGAGGAGTTCTACGGCCTGCGCGCGGCCAGCGCGATCGTGGTCACCGCGTTCTTCCTGCTGTGCACGCTGATGCTGGGCAAGCTCGGCGTGGGCCCGGCCTTCGCCTGCCTGCTGTTCGGCGGGGTGCTGGGCTGGCTGTACCCGGGCCTGTGGCTGGGCGAGCGGCGCAAGCTGCGCCACAAGGCCGTGGTGCGCGACCTGCCGGTGTACCTGGACTTCATCACCATGTCGGTGGAGGCGGGCCTCAACGTGACCGGTGGCATCGAGCAGGCAGTGGCCAAGGGCCCGCCCGGGGCGCTGTCGCAGGAGTTCTCGCGCATGCTGCGCGACGTGCGCGCCGGCCTGCCGCGCGCCGAGGCGCTCAAGCGCATGTCCGAGCGCATGGACATCAGCCAGATCACCAACTTCACCAGCGCCCTGATCCAGGCCGACAAGGTCGGCGCCAACCTCAGCGACACGCTGCGCGCGCAGGCCAGCCAGCGCCGCGAGGAGCGGTTCCTGCGCGCGGAGAAGCTGGCGCTGGAGGCGCCGGTGAAGATGATGCTGCCGCTGGTGATGTTCTTCTTCCCGCTGATCTTCCTGTTCATCGGCTACTTCATCTACCTCAAGATGCTCGAGGAGGGGATCCTGTGAGGCATGGACGGATCGAGCGCAGCGATGGCCCGGGCGTGCCGCGGGCGTGGATGGCCGACCGCTGGTGGTCGCGCCTGCGCGGCCTGCTGGGGCGCGCGCCGCTGGCGGCCGACGGCTCGGAGGCGCTGCTGATCCGGCCATGCGCCAGCGTGCACACGCTGGGCATGGGCTATCCGCTGGACCTGGTGTTCCTGGACCGGGAGGGCGCGGTGCTGGGATGGCGCGAGCAGCTGCGGCCCTGGCGCGCGGCGGCGTGTCGCGCCGCCGCGGTGACCGTGGAGTTCCATGGCGGAGCGCTGCAACGGCTGCAGCCGCGGCAGGGCGAATACTGGCGCTGGGAAGCAGGCGCCGGCGACGGGGCACCAGCATGAGCCGGCGCGGGCTCCGGCCGGCCAGGCGCCGCATCCGCGGGCAGTCGATGGTCGAGCTGCTGGTCGTGGCGCCGGTGGTCTTCTTCCTGATCCTGATGGTGATCCAGGCGGTGCTGCTGTACCGGATGAAGGCCACGCTCGACTACGCGGCGCTGATGGCCGCCCGCGCCGGCGCCGTCAGCGGGCTGGACCGGGGCCAGATGAACGAGGCCTTCGCCAAGGGCATGATGCCGCTGTATGCCCACAAGACCGGTGCGACCGAGGTGCAGGCCGCCTTCTGGAAGGCGCGCGCCGACCTGGCCCTGCATGGCAAGGTGACCGTGATCAATCCCACGCGCGCGGCATGGGACGAGTTCCGCGAGCGCCAGTACGACGGCCAGTACGCGTTGCCCAACGACACGCTGGCCTTCCGGAGTGCGGCCGTCGGCCGCAGCGGCGTGAACGTGCAGGACGCCAACCTGCTCAAGGTCAAGGTCGAGTACAACGCGCCACTGGTGGTGCCCTTCGTCGGCTGGGTGCTCGGCGGGCGCTCGCAGTACCTGAAGGCCGGCATGTTCGAGGATTCGCCGCTGAGCCGGATCACCGGCCGCCTGCCGATCGAGTCCTACGCCATCGTGCGCATGCAGGTGCCGGTGCGCCATCGCGACCGGCTCGACCGGTGAGGTCCCTGCTCGCATTGCTGCTGCTGGTCACCGGGTGGCCCGATGGCCGCGCCGCCGAGCCGCTGGCCGGCAGCGCCGAAGTGGTGACCAACCAGCTTGGGGCGTTCACCCGCACCCGTCCACGCGGCACGATGGAACCGGTCCGCCTGTTCTTCGGCGACGGCGCGCTGCGCATGCATTTCCGCGACAGTGCCGGTGGCGACTACGCGCTGCTGCTGCCCGCGGGCAGCCCGGTCGGCTGGGTGACGGCGGCCAACGGCGGGGCGATGCCGGTCCCGCGCATGCGCTGGCCGTTGTGGTTCGATCCGGCCGCGCCATGCCAGGGACAGGGCATGTTCGCCGACTGCCAGCGGCTGGAGGCCGGCATCCGTGCAGGCCGCAATGCGGTGCGCTGGCGTTACCGCCTGCCCAACGCCACCGGCCCGGGCATGACCGGCCAGGGCAGCATGTGGCTGGACGTGGAAACGGGCCTGGTGCTGGCCTACGAAGGCCGCGGCGGGCTCGGGCCCGAACAGCGCTGGGAAGTGCGGCGGGTGCAGTACGGACCGCAACCGCAAGGGCTGTTCGACCCGCCGCCGGAAGCCGCCGGACGCTGAATCCACGGCGCCGCATGCGTTGCCCATCGCGCGCCGATGGCCGCAACATGGACCGACCCATGCGCGCCTGCGCCGCATCCACGACCTTCCCCATCCAGGAGTTCGAGCATGACCCAGTTCCGCATCCTTCCCCTGGCCGTGCTGCTGGCCGCAGGCCTGGCCGCGTGCGGCGGACAGTCCCCGGGGGATGCAACGCAGGACACTTCTGCGCCTGCTGCCGATGCCGCGTCGTCCGACGCGCCCGGAAGTACGCCCGATGCGGCGGCGCCTGCCACCTTCGACATCAGCCGCGTGCCGCTGTCCGAGGTCGCGCTGGGCCAGTTCCCCTACATCCAGATGCCGCAGGGCTACCACGCCGACAGCCGCAGCGTGATAGCGAAGGACTTCGCCCGCTTCCCGTTCTGGGTGGACGGGCAGGCGGTGTGGGTGGAAGGCCGCTTCCATGGCAACGAGCTGCGTCCGGACGAGGGCAAGTCCATGTCCGAGTACGAGGTCATCCGCAACTTCGACGCCCTGGTGAAGCAGATGGGCGGGGTGAAGCTGTCCGAAGGGCGCATCCCGCAGGAGGCGATCGACAGCTGGGGCGATGAGATCACCCAGGGCTTCAACGGCGCCATCGGCGACATCTGGAGCGAGCCGGCGCACACCTGGGTGGTCCGGCGCAACGGGGGCAACATCTGGGTCCACCTGGTCACCAACACCGCGCAGGGCTGGTACCTGGTGGGCCAGGAGAAGGGCTTCGAGCAGACCGCCACCCTGCTGCCGGCCAGCGAGCTGAAGTCGCAGATCGACGCTTCGGGCAAGGTCGCGCTGCAGGTCAACTTCGCCACCGACAAGACCGACATCCTGCCGGACTCGATGCCACAGATCGACCAGGTGGTGAAGCTGCTCGAGCAGGATCCGGCACTGCGCCTGGCGATCAACGGCCACACCGACAACACCGGCGACGCGGCACGCAACCGGACGCTGTCCGAAGGCCGGGCCAGGGCCGTGGTCGACGCGCTGGTGGCACGCGGCATCGACGCCTCCCGGTTGGGCGCGGCCGGTTTCGGCGACAGCCAGCCTGTGGCCGACAACGGCACCGAGGCGGGCAAGGCGGCCAACCGCCGGGTCGAGCTGGTGAAGCGTTGAGCACGACCGCGCCACTGCGCGCCGCATCGCCGATGGCCCGCGTGCGGACGGCACCGTCATGCGCCTGCTGATACTCGGCGCCGGCGGGACCGGTGGCTACTTCGGTGGCCGGCTGGCCCAGGCCGGTGCGGACGTGTCCTTCCTGGTCCGCCCGGCGCGGGCTGCCGCGTTGCGCGCCGATGGCTTGCGCATCACCAGTCCGCTGGGCGACGCCCGGCTGCCGGTGGAGACGGTGACTGCGGCGGAGTTGCCGGCGCGCGTGGCGGCACGGCCCTTCGACCTGGTCCTGCTGGCCTGCAAGGCCTACGACCTGGAGCCGGCGATCGACGCGGTCGCCCCGGCCGTCGGGCGCACAACCGCGGTACTGCCGATCCTCAACGGCCTGCTGCATTACGAGACGCTCGATGCGCGGTTCGGCCGGGCGCGCGTGCTCGGCGGGCTGTGCTTCATCAGTGCCCAGCTCGGGGCTGGGGGCGAGATCCTGCACCTGGGTCGCCCGGCATCGGTCACCTATGGCCTGCGCGAGGGCAATACCGACTCCGGCGTGCTGGCGCGGCTGGATGCGGCTTTCGGCATGGCCGGCGTGGACCACGAGTTCGCCCCGGACATCGCCGCTGCGCAGTGGATCAAGTACAGCTTCCTCGCGGCGCTGGCAGCCGGTACCTGCCTGATGCGCGCCAGCATCGGCGCGATCGTGGACGGCGAAGGCGGCGCGGCATTCATGGCCGCACTGCACGAAGAGTGCCTGGCGGTGGCCGCGGCCGAGGGCCAGCCGGTTCCGGGCAAGGCGCGCGACATCGCCCGTGCCGCCCTGGTCCAGGCCGGTTCCCCGGTCAAAGCCTCGATGCTGCGCGACCTTGAAGCCGGCAACCGCGTCGAGGCGGCGCATATCGTCGGCGACATGTGGCATCGGGCGTGCCGTCATGGCCTGCACGCGCCGCTGCTGCAGGCAGCCTGGGTGAACCTGCAGGCTTACCAGCACTGATCCCCCCGGTCCTGCCGCAGGCAGGTCCGGCAAGCTTCCCCCCCCCCACGCGACACCAAGGAGTCATCGCATGAGGAAAGTCCCGCTGAAGATCACCTTCCTGGCGCTGTCGGCCCTGTTTGCCGGCGCCTGCAGCGGCGAGAGCACGCCACCCGATGCGGTGGCGCCGGCTGGGGCCGCCGCCACGCCGGCAGCAGGCGCCGCGGATGACGCGGATACCGCCGCCACCGCGCAGCTGCCGGACCAGGAACTGCAGATGGTCCAGTTCGGCGCGAGCATGTATGCGGCCTCCGAGTTCTGCAAACTGGATTACGACATCAACACGCGCGACGCGGTGCGTGAGCAGCAGAAGCAGGCCACCGTGGGCCAGGGCAGGATGAGCGCCGCGCAGTTCGACGCGGCCTTCGAGGCGCACCGTGCCAAGGTCAAGGCGCACTTCGCCGCGATGTCGCCCGATGAGCGGGTGAAGAACTGCGCCCCGCTCGAACGGAT
>JBQGEI010000068.1:0-12136 GCA_052039535.1 Pseudoxanthomonas sp. | reverse complement strand
TGCCGGGGCCTGAAGTGGCCGCATGCGGCGGGCTTGCCGGGCGCGGCGGCGGATGGCAGGGCGCGCCATGGCCGCACGATTGCCGAAGCGCGGAGTTACGCGCCGGTGACCGGATCGGGGAGGCGTGGCGATGATGGCGCGAGTAGGCACGGCGAACGCCCGATCCTGGATGGACCTGCCCTCCCCCCGCGGTGTCCCGGCCGTCCGGGTTCACCTCCTGTGCGAGCACGCTGGCGCCAGCTTCCGTGGCGCTCCAGGCCGCCGCCGGTGAAGCATGCCGTGGGCACCAGGGCGAAGCCGTCCGTGACCCGCGGTCGCGTTGAGGGGGATTGACTGCGGCGCTGCGCGCCCTGCTCTGCCGGCGGCGGCTCCGCCGTCGTGTCCACCCGCTGCGCGGGTGGTCGAACCGAGGAGTTCGAACCACAGCCCGCTCTTGCCCGCACACGCAAAAAAAGGGGCCCCGATGGGCCCCTTTTTTGCGCGTCTGGCGGAGAGGGGGGGATTCGAACCCCCGAGGCGCTATAAACGCCTGCCTGCTTTCGAGTCAGGTACATTCAACCACTCTGCCACCTCTCCGGTGGTCCCGGCCGCAGCCGGGCGGTGAATGATACGGGGCGCCGCGCGCGCGGACAAGCCGCCGGCAGCGATGAACCGCAGCGACACCACGCCTTGCCGGGGACCCGGTGGCCCCGGATGATTGCCACCACACCCCAGCGCATCGGCCACGTGCCTCCATGATCGAATTCGGACACCTCACCCACCCCGGCCTGCGCCGGGCGCTGAACGAGGACACGTACTACGGAGACAGCGAACTGGGGCTGTGGCTGGTGGCCGACGGCATGGGCGGGCACGCCTGCGGCGAGGTCGCCAGCGCGCTGGCGCGCGAATCGCTGGTGCGCGAGGTCCGCCAGGGCACCCCGCTGGCGCAGGCGCTGCGGGTGGCCGACGAGGAGATCATCCGGGCCTCGCGCCGGCGCAACGACGCCCTGCCGATGGGCACCACCGCAGTGGTCCTGCGGGTGCAGGGGGATCGCTTCGAAGTGGCGTGGATCGGCGACAGCCGTGCCTACCTGTGCCGCGACGGGCGGCTGGCCCAGCTCAGCCAGGACCACAGCTACGTGCAGGAGCTGATCGTCCAGGGCGCGCTGACGCCGGAACAGGCGCGTTCCCATCCGCAGCGCAGCGTGGTGACCCAGGCCCTGGGCGTGACCGACCCGGCGCACCTCAAGGTCGCCACCATGTCGGGCGAATTCCGACCCGGGATGCAGCTGCTGCTGTGCAGCGACGGGCTCACCGAGGAAGTGGACGACGCGCGCATCGCCGAGGTGCTGGGCTACCAGGACTGCAGCGCGCAGGAGTGCGTGGACATCCTGGTGGCCGCGGCGCTGGATGGCGGCGGCTCGGACAACATCACCGCGGTGCTGGTGCGCTGCCACTGAGGCGGCACGCCGGCACTCAGGCCGGCTGCAGTTCCTCGGCCTCCGGCAGGGGCTCGTACTGGTCCCACAGCGCGCGTCCGGACTTCTTGCGCAGGTGCGCCAGCCTGCGCGCATGCGCCTCCAGCTCCTGCGCGGTGGCGCCGATGCGCGGGCGCGCGCCGGACACCGGCGCGAAACTGACCGTCGTGGTGGCCGGCCCGGCCATCTCCGCACCGGCGTCGCCGAAACCGATCTCCTCCTGGCCGGAGGTCAGGGCGATGTAGACGTCGGCCAGGATCTGCGCATCGAGCAGCGCGCCGTGCAGCTGGCGGTGCGAGTTGTCCACGCCCAGCCGCTTGCACAGCGCATCCAGCGAGTTGCGCTGGCCGGGAAAGCGCTCGCGGGCCATGAGCAGGGTGTCGACCACGCCGCAGCGCTCGACGATGCGGCCGTACTGCGCGCCACAGCGCGAAAGCTCCGAGTCGAGGAAGCCCAGGTCGAAGGCCGCGTTGTGGATGATCAGCTCGGCGCCGTCGATGTAGGCGAGGAACTCGTCGACGACTTCCTCGAAGCGTGGCTTGTCGGCCAGGAACTCCAGGGTCAGGCCGGTGACTTCCTGCGCCCCGGCCTCGAACTCGCAGTCCGGGCGCAGGTAGCGGTGGAAGTTGCGCCCGCTCGGGCGGCGTTCCAGCAGCTCCACGCAGCCGATCTCGACCACGCGGTTGCCTTTTCTCCACTCCAGGCCGGTGGTTTCGGTATCGAGGATGATCTGGCGCATCGGCGGAAGTTTAGCGCGCCGCGGCGCGCGCCTGCTGGGACGCGGCGCGGGCGATCGCGTCGACCCGCTCGTTGTCCGGACCGCCGTTGTGGCCCTTCACCCAGCGCCAGTCGATGCGGTGCCGCTGGCATGCGGCGTGCAGACGCTCCCACAGGTCGCGGTTCTTCACCGGATCGCCGCCGGCGGTTTTCCAGCCGCGGCGTACCCAGCCGGGCATCCATTCGGTGATGCCCTGGCGCACGTACTGGGAGTCGGTGAACAGCACCACCTCGCACGGCTCGGTCAGAGCCTCCAGCCCGCTGATGGCGGCCATCAGCTCCATGCGGTTGTTCGTGGTGGCCGGTTCGCCACCGGAAAGCTCGCGTTCGTGCGCGTTGTAGCGCAGCAGCGCCCCCCAGCCACCCGGCCCGGGGTTGCCAGAGCAGGCGCCATCGGTGTGGATCTCGATCTTCTTCATTCAATTCCTGTTGCACTCACGCCGCGGGCGCGGGTCCGGGCCGCCAGGCGGCTGGCGCCGGTCCTACCGGCGCGCGCATCCGCTTCTCGAACTCCAGCACGCAGCCGGCGCGCAACGATGCCGTGCCCCCGCCGGGATTGCCAGCACTGTGTCGCGGACGCCAGCGCGGCCCGACGCAATGCGGCGGGCCGGCCAGGGTCAGCCCGAGGCCGTGCACGCGCTGGATCCAGGCCGTCACCGGCGGGGCCCCCAGACCGGCCAGCCCGGCACGCAGGCGATAGGGACTGCAGGGGTTGAACGTGCACAGCCACAGGCGCCCGCCATCCAGCAGCAGCCGGGCACACTCCTCCAGCAATGGCTGCAGCCCCGGCCCGGGCGGATGCTGGAGCACCACGTCGCCGATGCAGCCGCTGGCCACCGGCAGGGGCAGCCGGCAGCGCACGGCGCCCTCGTACGGGCCGGCCGCCGCGTTCAGCAACAGCCCGCGCGCGCGCGGCGGTGTCCATGCCTCGGGCCTGGCCGGGGCGATCCACAGCCAGGGCTGGACGGGCCTGGCGGCGAGCCGCTGCAGCACCCAGCGCTGTTCGGCCGCCAGCAGGATCCGGCCCTCCGTACGGCTGAACCAGGCCGGGGTGCCGGGTTGACGGCTGGTCGCAAGCGCAGGCATGGTCCCGATTCTATGCGACCGACCCCACTGCCGGCATTGCAGGACAACTACGTCTGGACCCTGGGGGAGCGCCGGGCGCTGGTGGTCGATCCGGGCCAGGCAGCCCCGGTTCTGGCCGCCGCCGGGCGCGGGCTGGAGCCTGCCGCGATCCTGCTGACCCATCATCACGACGACCATTGCGCGGGCGTACCCGAGCTGCTGGACCGCTGGCCCGGCCTGCCGGTCATCGCGCCGGAAGACCCGCGGATCGCCGGCGCCACCGGACACGCCCGCGATGGCGACACCCTCGAGGTGGCTGGCCATTCGGTACGGGTCATCGCGGTTCCCGGGCATACCCGCAGCCATGTGGCTTACCTGGTCGATGGCGTCCTGTTCAGCGGAGATGCGCTTTTCAGCATGGGCTGCGGCCGCATGTTCGAAGGCGATGCCGCCCAGATGCACGGCTCGCTGCAACGCCTGGCGGCACTGCCCGGCACCACCCTGGTGTGCTGCGGCCACGAATACACCGTCGCCAATGGCACCTTCGCGCTGGCGGTCGAGCCTGACAACGCCGCCCTGGCGGCGCGCCAGGCCGAGGCCCGCCTGCAGCGCCAGGCGGGCAAGGCCACGGTGCCGGTCGCGCTGGACACCGAGCGGGCGACCAACCCGTTCCTGCGCTGTGGGGAAGCGACGGTGCAGTCCGCGGCCGCCCGCCGGCTGGGCCATGCCCCGCGCGATGAGGCCGAGTGTTTCGGCGCGCTGCGGGCCTGGAAGGACGGATTCGGCGCATGAGGCGCGCGTGGCCGGTCGCACTGATGGCGTTCTCGTGCGCGTCCCTGGCCCAGGAGCCGGCGACGCAGGCACCGCTCGACCCGCCCCCGCCGCCCCAGGTCGCCGACCCCGCCCCGCCCGCCCCGATGGAAACCGGCGCCGGGGCCCCGGCGACCGCGGCCCTGCCCGAGGGCATGCGCAGTGGCGCGGAGATCTTCCACGCATTCCGGGATGGCCTGGCCGAGCCGGACTGCAGCGGCGGCGGCACACGCTGGCAACGCCACTTCGCCCACGCCCCCGCGCGCCTGGCCGACCCCGGCAGCGACGTGCTCCCGTTGTTCGGGCATGTGGTCGATGCCCTGCGCGAGGCCCACCTGCCCACCGAATATGCCCTGATCCCATTCGTGGAGAGCGGCTACGCCCCCGGGGCCCGCAGTCCCAGCGGGCCGGCGGGCCTGTGGCAGTTCATCGCCCAGACCGCCCGCCACCAGGGCGTGCGCATGGCCAAGGGTTACGACGGACGCCTTTCGCCCGCCGAGTCCACCCGCGCCGCCGTGCAGTACCTGCGCAAGCTCAACGGCATGCTGGGCGGCAACTGGCGACTGACCGCGATGGCCTACAACGCCGGCGAATCGCGCGTGTTGCAGGCGTTGCGCCGCAGCGGCGCGCCGGCCCTGGAAGCCTCGCCGGGCGCGCTGGATGGCCTGTCGCCGATCACCTATGCATACGTGGACAAGCTCCACGCGCTGGCGTGCGTGCTGACCCGCGCAGGCGAGGATGCAGAGTGGCTGCAGCAGCTTGAGCGACCGGTGCTGGCCCTGGAGCCACGTCCGCTCGAAGGCGCCGGCAGCCTGGAGGCCTGGGCGGCCGGCAACGGCCAGGATGCAGCGATCCTGCGCCGCCTCAAGCCCGCGCTGGGCCAGCGCTGGGCCGGTGCCCCGCTGGCCCTGGTCCCGGCGATCACGCCACCGCAGCCGGTCGCCCTGGCGGCCGTGCGCGCCGTGGCCGCTGAGCCCTCGGTCGTGGATGCGGACACGACTTCGGCCTCCCGCTTGCACACCGTGCGCCAGGGCGAATCGGCCTGGAGCATCGCGCGCCGCTATGGCGTCGCCGTCCGCCGCCTGCTGGAAGTCAACGGCCTTTCGGCGCAGAGCGTGTTGCGTCCTGGCATGCAACTGCGGGTCGAATAAGCCCTACGCTGAA
The DNA here is from genome assembly GCA_052039535.1 of Pseudoxanthomonas sp. GTDB lineage: Bacteria > Pseudomonadota > Gammaproteobacteria > Xanthomonadales > Xanthomonadaceae > Pseudoxanthomonas. The sequence continues at coordinate 6,863 of JBQGEI010000068.1, read as the reverse complement.
AGCAACGCCGTGCACGCGGGCTCGCCTCGCCCGCTGGCGGCCGGCGATACGTCCGTCCGGTTGTCGCCCTGCGCTTGACATGGCTCGACGGTCCAGCGCCGGGCGCCACCGCCTGCACCCGTGGCTGCGGCATCCCGCAAAAGAACAGGGCGCGGGACGTCACCGTCCCGCGCCCTCCGTCAGCCCGCTGCAGGGGGTTCAGAGCTGCTTTTCGTCCACCTGCACCTTGAACTGGCTGCGGATGCGGCGGACGTAGTCCTCCGCAGCCGCCGCGCCGTCCAGCTGCGCGAACTGCTGGCGAAGCAGCGGACGCTGTTCCTGCGGAAGGTCCTCCGGCTTGCCCGGGTGCACCGCGGTCACCGCGAACACCGCCTGGCGGCCGTCCGGCAGCGCGAAGCGCCCGAACGAAGCCTTGCCCTCCTCCGGCGCCGGCGCGGAGAAGATCGCCCGGTTGGCCTGCGGCGAAGGCGCCGGCGCCCCGCGTGGCAGCCCGGCCAGCGGCGTGACCTGGCCCTCGCCACCGGCCACCGCCGCCATCGTCTCGCCCGAGGCCAGCCGCTTCAACGCCGCCTCGGCCGCGGCCACCGCCGCCTTGCCGCGCCTGTCGGCGCGAACGGCCGCGTCGACCTGCTCGCGCACTTCCGCCAGCGGACGGGCCGCACTGGGCTCGTGTTCGACGACGCGCACCAGCACGCTGTGCTCCGGGCCCAGCTGGATCGGATCACTGGCGGTACCGTCTTCGATCAGCGTTTCGGAGAACGCCGCGCGCTTGACGTCCGGCGAGGCCGCAATGCCCACCGTGTCCTCGCGACTGAACGGGCCGAGCGTGCGCACTTCCAGCCCCAGCTCGCGCGCGGCCGGCTCCAGCGAGGACGGGTTCTGGTACACCAGGTCGGTCAACCGCCCGGTAAGGTCGCTGAAAGCGCGCTCGCGGTCGGCCTGGGCCTGCTCGCGCGCCAGCTCCTCGCGCGCCTGCTCGAAGGACACGCCTGCGCCCTCCTTGATCTCGCGCAGCTGCAGCACGTGCCAGCCGAAATCGGTCTTCACCGGACCACGCACCTCGCCGGCCTTCATGGCGAACAGCGCCTCCTCGAACGGCGCGACCATGGTGCCCTGCTCGACCCAGCCCAGGTCACCGCCGTTCTCGCGCGAGCCCGGGTCCTCGGAATTGGCCCGCGCGAGTGCCGCGAAATCCGCACCGGCAGCCGTCGCCTGGCGGGCCAGGTCGGCGGCCTTGCGTTCGGCGGCGGCGGCGTCACCGTCCTCGGGGACGCGCACCAGGATGTGGGAGGCGAGGCGGCGCTCCGGCTCGGCGAAGCGGGCCTTCTCCTCCTCGTAGCGCTTGCGCAGGGTGGCCTCATCGGCCGGCGGCGGCGTCTTGACCTGTTCCGGGCCGACCTCCACGTATTCGATGGTGACCCGCTCCGGACGCATGAAATCCGCCGGATTGGCCTTGTACCAGGCCTCCGCGTCGGCATCGTTCACCGGGGCGGTGTCCTGCGCGACGTCCGGCAGCAGCGCCAGCTCCACGTCGCGGGTTTCGCCGGACAGGCGCAACAGGCGGTCCATTTCAGCATCGGTCACGAACGCGGAGCTGCCCACGCCTATCGCTACAAGCGACTGCTGCAACGACTGCCGCACCAGCTCCTCGAACTGCTTGGGCGTGCGCTGCGGGAACTGCTGCGACAGCGCGAGCTGGTAACGGGCCTGGTCGAAGCGGCCGTCGACCTGGAAGGCGGGAATCGATGCGATGTAATCGCGCACGGCCGAGTCGGACACCACCACGCCGGCCCGCTCGGCCGCCATCAGCAATGCCTTCTCGTCGATCAGGCTGTCGAGCACGCGACGCTTGTTCTCGATGGTCTCGAACTGGCGCGGATCGAACGCTTCGCCCTGCTGCTGGCGCGCCTGCATGCGCTCCTGTTCGAAGCGCTGCCGGAACTCGTCCGCGCTGACTTCCTCGTGTTCCCACAGCAGTGACACCGGCCACCAGCCCGGCGCACCCCGCCACCAGGAAGGAGGCGCCTTGACCTGGGCGACATTGTTGGCGCCCATGCCACCGAGGTAGCTCTGGTCGACCACGAACAGGAACGGGATCATCAGCAGGCCGATGATGATCGTGGCGACCCATCCCGACGACCGATCGCGAAGTTTCTGCAGCATTGTTAGCCCGGCGGATAGCGGCGAATGTAAGCCGCGCAGTGTAACCCGGCGCGGCCCGATCCGGGCCCGACCCGGGCGAACCACCGGCACGCACCGCGCCGCGGGCGGACCGTCCATCCGGCGCCGCGCACGTGCCGCCTGCGGCCCGCAGACGGCGGCAATCGCCACAGACGGTGATTGCCGGAACTGCGCGCGCCTGCCTGCGCGCTTGGGCGTGCCTGCCGCGCAAAAGAAGAAAGCCCCGAGGTTTCCCTCGGGGCTTTCCGGATAGTGGCGGAGTGGACGGGACTCGAACCCGCGACCTCCGGCGTGACAGGCCAGCATTCTAACCGACTGAACTACCACTCCGCATCAGACCGCTATTGTAAGACGTTTTTCGCTGTTGTGCTAGCCCGCCCCACAAATTTTTTACTAACGCGTCGCTTTCGAAGCTGGTGGGTGCTGAGGGTTTCGAACCCCCGACCCTCGCCTTGTAAGGGCGACGCTCTACCGCTGAGCTAAGCACCCGCTGGTGCGTGGCACCACCTCGGCAGCGAGCTGGTTAGTTTACAGCGTCCTTCAGTGCCTTGCCAGCCTTGAAGGCCGGGTTCTTCGAGGCCTTGATCTTGATGGTCTCGCCGGTCTTCGGGTTGCGGCCGGTACGGGCAGCGCGCTTGCGCACCTGGAAGGTACCGAAGCCGACCAGGGTGACCGCGTCGCCCTTCTTCAGCGCCTTGGTGACCGAGTTGATCATCGCGTCGACTGCGCGCGCGGCCTCGGCCTTGGTCAGTTCGGCTTCGCTGGAGACGGAGTCGATCAGATCGGTTTTGTTCATTCGTGTTTACTCCCTGTGCGGCGGCGCCGCGAGATGATTTTTTGACCGGTTCGCGTCCGTGGAACGTGCCGGTGGGTCTGGTTCCGCCGCCCGGCCGGGCCGGCGGCGGGTGCGCCCGTTATACAGGGCGCCCCCAGCAGCCGCAAGCCGGAAAGGCAGCAACGGCGGGCGTTTCCTACCTCCACCCGCACGCAGGGACGCACTGTTGGATGGATCAGTGCCTGGCGTCCGTGCGGTCCTGCGCGGGCCGCTGCCGGCGCCCGCCGGTGCGTCCGCCACCGCGCACCGCCGCCTTGCCGCCTGCCGGGGCCAGGGGGCGCTCCAACGCCAGGTCAAGCACCTCGTCGATCCACTTCACCGGCACGATCTCCATGCCATCGGTGACGTTGCCCGGAATGTCGGCCAGATCCTTGCGGTTCTCTTCCGGGATCACCACCGTGCGGATGCCGCCGCGCAGCGCCGCCAGCAGCTTCTCCTTCAGGCCGCCGATCGCGGTCACCTTGCCGCGCAGGGTGATCTCGCCGGTCATGGCGATGTCCGCGCGCACCGGCACCTTGGTCAGGGTCGACACCAGTGCGGTCACCATCGCGATGCCGGCGCTCGGTCCGTCCTTCGGGGTGGCGCCATCGGGCACGTGCAGGTGAACGTCCTGCTTCTGCAGGAAGTCGGTCTCGATGCCGAGCCGCTCTGCGCGCGCACGCACCACCGACAGCGCGGCCGAGGCGGACTCCTTCATGACGTCGCCCAACTGCCCGGTGAGGATCAGCTGGCCCTTGCCCGGGACCAGCGTGCCCTCGATCTGCAGAAGGTCGCCACCCACCTCGGTCCAGGCCAGGCCGGTGACGAGGCCGATCTCGTTCTGCTCCTCGGCACGGCCGAAGTCGAAACGGCGCACGCCCAGGTATTTGTCCAGGTTCGCCGCGTCCACCTGGACCAGCGCCCCCTTCCGGATGGATTTGCGCGGGGCGGTCGCCTTGGCGGATTTCGCGACCTTGGCCACCTTCCTGACGGGCTCCGGGCCGCGCAGCGCGATCTCCTTGACCACCTTGCGGCAGATCTTTGCGATCTCGCGCTCGAGGTTGCGCACGCCGGATTCGCGCGTGTAGTAGCGCACGATGTCGCGGATCGCGTCCTCGGCCACCGACAGCTCCTCCGGCTTCAGCCCATTGGCCTTCAGCTGCTTCGGCAGCAAGTAGCGGGTGGCGATGCGCAGCTTTTCATCCTCGGTATAGCCGGGGATGCGGATGACTTCCATGCGGTCCAGCAGCGGTCCGGGGATGTTGAGCGAGTTGGAAGTCGCCACGAACATCACTTCGGACAGGTCCAGGTCCACTTCCAGGTAGTGGTCGTTGAAGCTGTGGTTCTGCTCGGGATCGAGCACTTCCAACAGCGCCGAGGACGGGTCTCCGCGGAAGTCCATCGACATCTTGTCGATCTCGTCCAGCACGAACAGTGGGTTCTTGGTGCCGACCTTGTTGAGGTTCTGCACGATGCGCCCCGGCATGGAGCCGACGTAGGTACGGCGATGGCCGCGGATCTCGGCCTCGTCGCGCACCCCGCCCAGGCTCATGCGCACGAACTTGCGGTTGGTGGCCTTGGCGATGGACTGGCCGAGCGAGGTCTTGCCCACGCCCGGAGGGCCGACCAGGCACAGGATCGGACCCTTCATCTGCTTGACCCGCGACTGCACCGCCAGATACTCGAGGATGCGCTCCTTGACCTTCTCCAGGCCGTAGTGGTCGGCGTCCAGCGTGTCCTGCGCGACCTTGAGGTCCTTGCGCACCTTGCTGCGCTTCTTCCAAGGGACGCCCAGCAGCCAGTCCAGGTAGTTGCGCACCACCGCGGCCTCGGCCGACATCGGCGACATCTGCTTGAGCTTGTTGAGCTCGTTCTTGGCCTTGGTCTCCACGGCCTTGGGCATGCCGGCATCGGCGATCTTGCGCGCCAGCTCCTCCAGCTCGCCCGGCGAATCGTCCAGGTCGCCCAGTTCCTTCTGGATGGCCTTCATCTGCTCGTTGAGGTAGTACTCGCGCTGCGACTTCTCCATCTGCGACTTGACCCGTCCGCGGATGCGCTTCTCCATCTGCTGCACGTCGATCTCGCCCTCGACCAGCCCGACCAGCAGTTCCAGCCGCTCGCCGGTGTCCACGGTCTCCAGCAGGCGCTGCTTGTCAGCCAGGCGCACGCCGATGTGGGCGGAGATGGTGTCGGCCAGGCGGCCCGGCTCGTCGATGCCGGACAGGGTCTGCAGCAGCTCCGGCGGCAGCTTGCGGTTGGTCTTGACGTACTGCTCGAACAGGCCGGACAGGGTGCGCGCGACCGCCTCGATCTCGCGCGGCTCGCGGCCGCTGCCCACGTCCACCAGCTCGCCACGGCCGTGCAGGGCGCCGTCGCGCTCGGCGATGTCGCTTACCTGCACGCGGGCCGTGCCCTCCACCAGCACCTTGATCGTGCCGTCAGGCAGCTTGAGCAGCTGCAGCACGGTGGCCAGGGTGCCGACCGAGTACAGGTCGGCCGCCTCCGGATCGTCCGTCTCGGCCGACTTCTGCGCCACCAGCAGGATCTGCTTGTCGGCCTCCATCGCCTGCTCCAGGGCGCGCATGGACTTGTCCCGGCCCACGAACAGGGGGATCACCATGTGCGGGAACACCACCACGTCGCGCAGCGGCAGGACGGGCAGTTCAAGGACGTCGGATCGGGTGCGGGACATGGAAGCTCCGGAAGCGGTGACGACGGCCGCATGGCCGCCTGCCCCCGTTATGGGGGCAGCCCCCCGGCGATGCAAGCGCAGGCCCGCAATGCCATGGGAATCAGTCACTTGGAATAAAGGAAAGCCCCCGCCACATGGGTGGCGGGGGCCCGGGTCGGCACCAAGCCGGCGAGGCTGGCCGTCAGTCGCCCGAGGCGGCCTTAGGCGGGGCGGCGGCAGGGGTCTGGTAGATCAGGTACGGCTCGGTCCTGTGCTCGATCACCGACTCGTCCACCACCACCTTGCTGACGTTCTCGGCCGAGGGCAGCTCGTACATGGTGTCCAGCAGGACCGACTCGACGATGGTGCGCAGGCCGCGGGCGCCGGTCTTGCGCTTGAGCGCCTTGCGGGCGATCGCCGACAGTGCGTCGGGCCGGAACTCCAGCTCCACGCCTTCCATCTCGAACAGCTTGCGGAACTGCTTGGTGATCGCGTTCTTGGGCTCGCTGAGGATCTTGACCAGGGCGGCCTCGTCCAGCTCCTCGAGGGTCGCCACCACCGGCAGACGGCCGACGAACTCCGGGATCAGGCCGAACTTGATCAGGTCCTCGGGCTCCACCTCGGCCAGCAGCTTGCCGGTGTCGGCCTTGACCGCATTGCTCTTGACCTTGGCGCCGAAGCCGATCCCGCCCGCCTCGCTGCTGCGCTGCTGGATGATCTTGTCCAGCCCGGCGAACGCGCCACCGACGATGAACAGGATGTTCTTGGTGTCCACCTGCAGGAATTCCTGCTGCGGATGCTTGCGCCCGCCCTGGGGCGGCACCGAGGCCACGGTGCCCTCGATGAGCTTGAGCAGCGCCTGCTGCACGCCCTCGCCGGACACGTCGCGGGTGATCGACGGGTTCTCGGACTTGCGCGAGATCTTGTCGATCTCGTCGATGTAGACAATGCCCTGCTGCGCCTTGTCGACATCGTAGTCGCACTTCTGCAGCAGCTTCTGGATGATGTTCTCCACGTCCTCGCCCACGTAGCCGGCCTCGGTCAGCGTGGTGGCGTCGGCGATGGTGAACGGCACGTTGAGCAGGCGGGCCAGGGTCTCGGCCAGCAGGGTCTTGCCCGAACCGGTCGGGCCGACCAGCAGGATGTTGGACTTGGCGAGCTCCACGTCCTCGTTGCGCTGCCGGCTCTCGATCCGCT
>JBQGEI010000067.1:0-8219 GCA_052039535.1 Pseudoxanthomonas sp. | reverse complement strand
GCCAGACGGGCGTCGAGCAGCAGCCCGTCCCAGCGCGGCGTAGTGCTCATCGGAGGTTTCCCCGGCGGGACGGTGCGCCCCGCGGCGCGTCGGTTGCCATCAGCTCTGCCATGGCCGGGATTGTCGCACGCAGCTGCCAGCGTCCGCGGCGGCGGGCACAATGCACGCATGCCCGATTCCACCGACCTTTCCCTGCGCGGCATCGCCAACCTGCACTCGCACGCCTTCCAGCGGGCGATGGCCGGGCTGGCCGAGCATCGCACCCACCCGCAGGACAGCTTCTGGACCTGGCGCGAGCTGATGTACCGCTTCGCCGCGCGCATGGACCCGGACAGCACCTACGCCGTGGCCGCGCAGCTGTACGCGGAAATGCTGGAGGCCGGCTACACCACGGTGTGCGAATTCCACTACGTGCACCACCAGCCTGACGGCCGGCCGTATGCCGACCCGGCGGCGATGTCGCGGGCGCTGATCGCCGCCGCACGCGACACCGGCATCCGTCTGACCCTGTTGCCGGTGCTGTACATGAGCGGCGGCTTTGCCGGCGAACCGCTGTCCCCGCGGCAGCAACGCTTCGCCCACGACGTGGACGGCTTCCTGCGCCTGCTCGACGGCCTGCGCCCGCTGCAGGGCGACCTGCTGCGGGTCGGCTGCGCGTTCCACAGCCTGCGTGCGGTGCCGGAGGAGGCGATGCGCGCCGTGCTGGAGGCCCTGCCGGACGATGCGCGGATCCACGTGCATATCGCCGAGCAGGTGCCCGAGGTCGAGGCCAGCCTGGCGGTGCGCGGCGAGCGCCCGGTGCAGTGGCTGCTGCGCCGCTTCCCGGTGGACCGACGCTGGACCCTGGTCCATGCCACCCACCTGGATGCCGGCGAGGTGCAGGGCATCGCCGCCAGTGGCGCCACCGTGGCGATCTGCCCGACCACCGAGGCCAACCTCGGCGACGGCCTGTTCCCGCTGCGCGATTACCTCGACGCCGGCGGCCGCTGGGGCATCGGCTCGGATTCGCATGTCTCGGTTTCCCCGGTGGAGGAGCTGCGCTGGCTGGAATACGGCCAGCGCCTGGTCGCGCGCCGGCGCAACATCGCCGCCGATGCCGGCAGCCCCCGGGTCGGTGCCGCCCTGCTGGCGGGAGTTGCCGCCAGCGCCGCCGACGCGACCGGCTTCGCCGACACCGACGGGGACACGATCCTGCTGGATGTCGGCGCGCCCGCGCTGGCCGGCGCCACGGTGGCGGACCTCGCCGACCGCTGGCTGTTCGCCGGCAACCGGCCGCTGGTGGCCGAAACCCGGGTAGCCGGGCAGGTGCGGGTGCGCGGTGGCGGCCACCTGGACGCCGGGGCCATCGCCGCCCGTTATCGCAGGACGATGGCCGTGCTGCTGGGCGGGTAGGCGCCCGCGCCGCGCCGGGGCGCGTTCGTCCCGCGCGCGGAGGCGTCCGTCGCAGGCCCGCACGCGGGCACAAGGGCGGCCCATCATGCGCCGCATCCCGACCCAAGCCCTGGAGCCCGACATGAAGACCGCCGCCGCCATCGCCCTGGTCCTGGCCACCGTCCCGGCGCACGCGATGGACGAGACCACCCTCGCCAGCCTGGTGCGCCAGCGCCTGGACGGCGACCGCACCGGCGCCTGCATGGCCGTGGCGGTGGTGGAAAAGCAGCAGGTGTCGCGCACCTTCCAGTGCGCCGATCCGGCCGACGCCGGGCGTATCGGCGCCGACGCGGCGTTCGAGATCGGCTCGGTCAGCAAGACCATGACCGCGACCCTCCTGGCCGACCTGGTCCGGCAGGGGAAGGGCTCGCTGGACGACAGCCTGGCATCGTGGCTGCCCCCGGGCACCCGCGTGCCGGAGTACCAGGGCCAGCCGATCCTGCTGCGCCACGTGGTCACCCATACCTCCGGCCTGCCGCCGCTGCCGTCGCGGCTGGGAGCCACCGGCCTGGACGATCCCTACGCCAACCTGGACGCCGGCGCGCTGCTGGCCTCGCTGGGCGATGTCCAGCTCAAGGCCGCGCCCGGCACCGCGTTCGAGTACTCCAACTTCGCATCGATGGTCCTGTCCTACGCGGTCGCACGGCGCGCCGGCACCGACCTGGAGACGCTGGCGCGCGAGCGCCTGTTCGCGCCGCTGGGCATGGACCACGCCTACATCAACCGGCGCCCTGCCGGCGTACGGGTGGCGGTCGGGCACACCCCGAACGCCCGGCCCACCGCTCCCTGGCAGTTCGCCACCGACCTGGCCGGGGTCGGCGGCGTGCATGCCACCCTCGACGACATGGTCAGGTACGTGCAGGGCGGGCTGGGCTGGATCGACGTGCCGATTGCCGATGCGATGGCCCGCACCCATGAGCGGCTGTCCAGCTCGCCGCCGATGGGCATGAACTGGATGCTCGCGCCGGTGGCCGGGCGTGAGGTCCTGGTCCATGAGGGCGGGACCGGCGGGTTCTCCAGCTTCGTGGCGCTGGACCCGCAGCGGCAGCGCGGCGTGGTGGTCCTGTCCGACACCGCGTGGCACTCCATCGGCAGCCTCGGCAGCCTCGGCAACCACCTGGTCGATGCCTCGCTGCCACTGGGCAAGCCGCGGCGCGAGGTACCTGCGGATCCGGCGCTGCTGCAGGCGCTGGCCGGCGATTACCAGCTCCAGGGCGCCATGCGCATGACCCTGCGCGAGCGCAACGGCCGCCTCCATGTCCAGGCCGATGGCCAGGGCGAGTATGCGATGGGCCACGACGACGCGGGCGACTTCTACCCGCTGGAGCTGGATGCGGTGCTGCGCCCGCAGCGGCGTTCCGATGGCAGCTACGGCTTCACCTGGATGCAGATGGGCGGCATGTTCGCCGCCACCCGCGTCGACCGCGCGGCGCAGGCGCCGGCGCTGTCGACGGCCGACCTGGCCCAGTACGCGGGCAGCTACCCGCTGATGCCGGGCTTCGCGCTGGAGGTGCGCCAGGCCGGCGGCGCGTTGCAGGCACAGGCGACCGGGCAGGGGCCGTTCCCGCTGGTGGCCAGCGGCAAGGACCTGTTCGAAGCCGCGGCGTTCGGGATCGAGATCCGCTTCCTGCGCGGCGGCGATGGCAAGGTCGCGTCGCTGGAGCTGCACCAGGGCGGGCGCGTGCTGCGCGGCCCGCGGCAGTAAGGGGGCGAACATGGATACGGGCATCCACCTGGTGGCACCGCTGCTGGCGATGCTGCTGCTGTTGCGCGCCATCGGTGCGGAGGACGGACAGTGAAAGCGACACAGGCCGGATACCCGCTGCAGCAGGTGTTGCCGCCGGAAGTGCTGGTGGGCGGCAATGCGGTCTGGAGCCGCTACCGCCAGTACCCGGTGTTCAGCGCGCGCTGGCTGGCCGGGCGCAGCGTGCTGTTCTGCGGTGTGATCGCGGTGGTCGCGGCGCTGATTGCCGCCGGCACCGGCGTCGCCCTGCAGGACGCGTGGCTGGGCGTGCGCATGGGCAGCGTGCAGTTCGTCGCCTTCAGCCTCATGGCGATGCTGGGGCCGGCGCTGGCCACCTGGGTGCGCCATCGCGGCTGGCCGGAGGTGCGCGAGCGGCGCGCGCTGGTGATCGCGGTGCTGCTGGGCATCGTGCTCAGCTACGGCGTCGACCGGGTGGCATCGGCCTACGTCAACGAGCTGGTGCAGCCGCGCCTGCTGGCACTGGGCAGCACGCCACCGCCGGCGCCGCAGCTGGGCGCGGTCGCCAGGGCCCTCCTGCTGGCGGTGAACCTGGCGGCGCTGATCGTCATCTACGGGCTGTTTGGCGGCGGCCTGGCCCTGCGCGCTTACTTCAGCGAACGCAGCCGCTGGCTTGCCCATGCCCACGCGGCCGCGCTCGGCGAAGTCACTGCCCAGGCCCGCGAGGCCGACCTGCGGCTGGGCGTGCTCCAGGCGCAGGTCGAGCCGCACTTCCTGTTCAACACGCTGGCCTCGGTGCGGGCCCTGGTGCGCCAGGATCCGGCCCAGGCCGAGGCCACCCTCGACGCGCTGGTGGCCTTCCTGCGCGCGACCATCCCGCGCATGCGCGACGACCACCGCCTGCTGTCCACGCTCGGCCAGCAGCTGGACATCTGCGACAGCTACCTGGCGCTGATGCAGGTGCGCATGGGCGGGCGCCTGGCGTACGCGGTGCGGGCCGGGGACGGCCTGCGCGAGCTGCCATTCCCGCCGGCACTGCTGATCACCCTGGTGGAGAACGCGATCAAGCACGGCATCGAACCCCGGCCCGGCCCCGGCCGGGTGGAGGTGTCGGCGCGGCGGGAGGGCGGGGACCTGGTGGTGCAGGTGGCCGATGACGGCGCCGGCCTGCAGCCGGGACTCGGTGGGGGCATGGGTCTGGCCAATGTGCGCGGCCAGCTGGCCCAGCGTTTCGGTGCGGCCGCCAGCCTGCGGCTGGAGCCGATGCCTGCCGGAGGCGTGGTGGCCCGCATCGCGGTACCGCATGCGGTCCTGGCGGAGGCGGCGCGGTGAGCACGGGGGTGACCGGGCTGGTGGCCGAGGACGAGGCGCCGCAGCGGCGCGCGCTGGTGGAACAGCTGGGTCAGGCCTGGCCGGAACTGGCGCTGGTGGCGGTATGCGAGGACGGCGCATCGGCACTGGCGGCGGTCGCCGCCCACCGGCCGATGGTCGCGTTCCTGGACATCCGCATGCCCGGCGCCAGCGGCATGGACGTGGCACGCGCGGTCGCCGCCCACGGCGGGCTGGTGGTCTTCACGACCGCCTACGACGACTACGCCATACGCGCCTTCGAGGACGGTGCCGCCGATTACCTGCTCAAGCCGCTGCTGCCTGGCCGGCTGGCGCAGGCGGTGGCGCGGCTTCGCCAGCGCCTGGCCGAACGCCAGGCGGGCGCGACCGCGCCCGACCTGCGGGTGCTGCTCGACGGGCTGGAGGCACGCCTGCGGCCGCAGGCGACCCAGCGGGTGCGCTGGATCACCGCCAGCATCGGCGAGAGCGTGCGGATGATCGGCATCGACGAGGTGCTGTTCTTCCAGGCCCAGGACAAGTACGTGCGCGTGGCCACCGCCGACGGCGACGCGGTGATCCGCACGCCACTGAAGGAACTGCTGGCGGCGCTGGATCCGGATGCCTTCTGGCAGGTGCATCGCGGGGTGGTGGTGCGGGTGCAGGCGATCGACCGCCTGGTGCGCAGCGAACTGGGCCGCTACAGCCTGCGGCTCAAGGGCCATGCCGAGGTGTTGCCGGTGAGCGGTACCTTCCTGCACCGCTTCCGCGGGATGTGACCGGGCTGGCGCCCGGGCAACCGGTGCGGCCGGCCGGGCGGCGATGGCTTGCCGCCCGGCGGTGCTCAGAACAGCAGCGAGGCCATCCTGCGGCGGTACTGCCCGACCAGGTCTTCGTCCTCCACCACGCGGAAGGCGTCGATCAGCGACCGCTTCGCCAGGCCTTCGCCATAGGCGCGGTCGCGACGAAGCAGCTCCAGCAGGTGTTCCAGCCCGGCACTGGCGTCGCCGCCGACCAGGTGGTGCACCGCCAGCAGGTGGCGCGCCTGGTGGTCGTCCGGATCGGCCGCCAGCGCCTGCTCGAGCGCGGCCGGCGCCGGCGCGTCGTGCAGCAGCGCGGCGAAGCCCAGGCGGGCACGCGCGCGCACGGCGCGGTCATCGGTCGCCAGGTTGGCCGGCAGCGCGTCCAGCAGCTGGACCGCCTCGTCGGCCGCCCCGGTCCGCAACAGGGCCAGGGCCAGGTCGAGCTTCAGCTCGTCCTTGTCCGGCTCGGCCTGCACCGCGTCGCGCAGGCGCGCGACCTCGGCGTGCGGGTCGAGCGTGGCCTCGGCGGTCTCGGCAGGTGCTTCGGCCTCCGCCAGCGGCTCGACCCCGTGCTGCTGCAGGAACTGCCGCAGCTGGCCTTCCGGCAGCGCACCCTGGAAAGCGTCCACCGGCTGGCCGCCGACCAGCAGGAACACGGTCGGCACCGAGCGGATCTGGAACGCCGCGGCGATCTGCTGCTGCTGGTCCACGTCGACCTTGGCCAGCACGAAAGCGCCGCCGTACTCGCCAGCCAGCTTCTCCAGCACCGGCGTCAACGACTTGCACGGGCCGCACCAGGTCGCCCAGAAATCCACCAGCACGGGGGTCTGAAGCGATTTCTGCAGGACCTCGGTCTCGAAGGTGTCGGCGGTGACGTCGATGACGTGGGGCAGGTTGGACATGGGGCGGCTTCCGGAACGGGAGAGGGGACAGATGGGGCCACGCGTGGCGGTTGCAAGCCGCGGCGCGCGCGAGGTTGCAGTCTAGCGGCGCTGCGCCGAGCATGGCCGGCCACCTCCGCGGACACGTCCATGCCTTCGACATCGCCGCCCATGCCGCCGCCCGCCGGCCGGTCCGCCGCTTGAACGCCGGGCGAGCCGGTGCCCTGGCCGCAACGGCCGCCGCCCTGGCCTGCGCCGGCGCGGCCGCGCTGGCCGGGGCGGCACTGGAAGGGTATTCGCATTCGGCCCATCCGCTGGGGCTGCTGGGCGCGCGCCAGCTCGGGGCCGGCGGGTTGGCGTTCGGGTGGGTCGCCTTCGTCCTGCCCGGCGCGGTCCAGGCCTGGCAGGCGGTGCGCCTGCGCTCGGTGATGCCGCCGGCGGCAGGCTGGGCGCAGCGCATCGGCCTCCAGCTGGTGCTGCTGGCGGCGCTGGCCTTCGCTGCCCAGGGCCTGCTGCGGCTGGACATGGACTCGCTGGACGCCGGCGCCAGCCGCTGGCATGCGCTGGCCTGGCTGGTGTGGGCGATGGCCTTCCCCCTCGGGGCCTGTGCGGCGGCCGTCGGCGCATGGCGACGGGGCGGGTCACCCGCATTCGCGGCGGCGCTGGTGCTGGCCGGGATGCTGGTCGCGGCCGGTGCGTTCCTGGGCGCCGGTGCCATGGCCCCGCTTGCACAGCGCGGCGCGGTGCTGGCCTGGCTGGCCTGGGGCGCGTGGGCGGCATGGCGGCCGCCGCTCAGCCGTGGCGCAGCTTGAGCGCCAGGATCAGCAGCGCCAGCACCAGGGTGACCACGTTGGAAAGGATCATCGGCCAGGAACCCAGCACGATCCCGTAGGCCAGCCAGAAGCACAGGCCGATGGCGAACACCACGTACATGCCGAGCGAGATCGCGCGGGTGTCGCGGCTGCGCAGGGTCTTGAGCGCCTGCGGCACGAACGCCGCGGTGGTCAGCGTGGCGGCGATGAACCCGAGCCAATGGCCGCTCACCGGTCGCATCCGGTGGCGAAGGGCGTGCGGAGCGTGCGTCGCATGGCGATCCGGCCGGTCGGGGGCGTCCGGATGGTAGCCCGCATGCGCCGGTATGGCCCGGGCCACGAGGACCCGCCGGGCTGGGCGCCCGGTGGAGCCCGATGCTGCGCTGCGGTACCCTTGCCGACTTTGCCGCAGCAGCCGCGAACCGCAATGTCCGCCGTCCCCGAAAACGCCTCCGCCTACGATCCCAAGCCGGTCGAGTCCGCCGCCCAGGCGTTCTGGGACAAGACCCGCGCCTTCGAGGTGGACGAATCCACCGACAAGCCGAAGTACTACTGCCTGTCGATGCTGCCGTATCCGTCCGGTGCGCTGCACATGGGCCACGTGCGCAACTACACCATCGGCGACGTCATCAGCCGCTACAAGCGCATGACCGGCCACAACGTGCTGCAGCCGATGGGCTGGGACGCGTTCGGCCTGCCGGCCGAGAACGCGGCGATCAAGAACAAGACCGCGCCGGCGAAGTGGACCTACAGGAACATCGGGCACATGCGCTCGCAGCTGAAGCTGCTGGGCTATGCGATCGACTGGTCGCGCGAGTTCGCCACCTGCACGCCGGACTACTACGTGCACGAGCAGCGCATGTTCGTGCGCCTGATGCGCAAGGGCCTGGCCTACCGCAAGAACGCGGTGGTCAACTGGGATCCGGTCGACCAGACCGTGCTGGCCAACGAGCAGGTGATCGACGGCCGCGGCTGGCGTTCCGGCGCGCTGGTGGAGAAGCGCGAGATCCCGCAATGGTTCCTGCGCATCACCGATTACGCCCAGGAGCTGCTGGACGGGCTGGACGAGCTGCCGGGCTGGCCGGATTCGGTCAAGACCATGCAGCGCAACTGGATCGGCCGCTCCGAGGGCCTGGAGATCCAGTTCGAGGTGGTCGACGGCGGTGGTACGGCGCTGGACCCGATCCGGGTGTTCACCACCCGCCCGGACACGCTGATGGGCGTGACCTTCGTGTCCATCGCCGGCGAGCATCCGCTGGCACTG
>JBQGEI010000066.1:0-9691 GCA_052039535.1 Pseudoxanthomonas sp. | reverse complement strand
ACGACGAGTACGAGCTGGAGACCGAGGAAGCCGGGCCCAGCTACCAGCTGGTGATGCGCATGGCGTTCTGAGCCGCGCACCGGGTGGAGCCGGCGCAGCGCCGGCTTCGCCTTTCCGCATCGACGCGTTTGCTGCAGACTTTCCAGGCCCCCATACCTGCAGGCCCGCCATGAAAGCCGTCGAAGTCCACCATCCGCTGGTCCAGCACAAGATCGGACTGCTGCGCTCGGCCGAACTGAGTACCAAGGGCTTCCGCGAACTGGTCACCGAACTGGCGACCCTGCTGGCATACGAGGCCACGGCGGACCTGGCCACCGAGGAGGCGACGCTCCAGGGCTGGGCCGGCCCGGTGCAGGTGCGACGCATCGCCGGCGCCAAGATCAGCCTGGTGCCGATCCTGCGGGCCGGGCTGGGCATGCTGCCTGGGGTGCTCGCCCTGATTCCTGCCGCGCGCGTGAGCGTGGTCGGGCTGCAGCGCGACGAGGAAACCCTGCAACCGGTGCCCTACTTCGAACGCCTGACCGGCCGGCTGGACGAGCGCGACGTGCTGATCCTGGACCCGATGCTGGCCACCGGCGGTTCGCTCATCGCCACCATCGACATGCTCAAGCGCGCCGGTGCCCGCCGCATCCGCGGGATATTCCTGGTGGCCGCACCCGAGGGCCTGGCCACGGTCGAGGCCGCCCATCCGGACGTGCAGGTCTACACCGCGGCCATCGACCAGCGGCTCAACGAGAAGGGTTACATCCTGCCTGGCCTGGGCGATGCGGGTGACCGCATCTTCGGCACCCGGGTCGAGTAGGGCCCGACGCGCGGAGTACCGGCTCCACGACGTCCATGCGAGGACGGCGGCCTGCGGCCGCCGTCCGGTTCCAGCTGGCGCGGCCCCGCGCGGGCCTCAGTGCGGGCCGGGCGTCAGCGCCTGCACCGCCGCGGCCACGTACACCAGCGGGGCATTCCAGTTGATCGCCACTTCGTTGCTGGCGTAGCTGCAGTCATGGTCCAGCCAGGACAGCGCCGGCAGCGATGACGGGTACGGCACCGGGCACTCCTTGGCATCCTGCTGGCCCGGGTTGGGCCCGCCGCTGAGCCAGCCCGGCACCGGCGCATCGATGCCGTCGGCCTGCGAGGGACGGTGGTGCACGTGCATCGGCGTGCGCAGGCCATGCCCGGTCACCAGCGAAACGCCCAGCGGATTGCGCCCCAGCACCCAGTCCAGCTGCGACTGCGCCGCGTCCAGCATCGCGCGCGTGCCTTCCAGCCGGTAGCCCTGCAGCAGGACCAGTGCCTGGTTGAGCACCGTCGAGCTGCTGCCCCAGCGGAAATCCTCGGCACGCGTTGCCAACTTCCAGGGCGAGCCAGCCTGGCGCTGCTGCAGTTCGCGCGCCAGCCCCAGCACGCCGGCAGACACGAATCCGCGCGCCTCCTCGTCGGGAAGGCGCTGCAGGTGGTGCGCCAGCGAGCTCCAGCCCAGGGTGCGCACGCCCGCCCAGCTCGGCACGTCGGGGGTCCCGGCGTTGTCGACGAACGCATCCCAGTAGGCGGCCTCGCCAGTGAGCAGGAACAGCTCGGCGGCGGCCCACGCGAACTCGTCCTCCAGCATCGAATCGCCATAGGCGCCGGTGCCCACGTCCTCCGGCTGGCGGTACACCGCCTCCGGATTGGACTTGGCCCACGCCCACGCCGATCGCGCCGCCGCTGCCATGCGCGCCGGCAGGCCCGGGAACTGCGCCTCGTAGGGCGCGTACACCCGGCTGGCCATCGCCATCACCGCGGCGAAATCCAGCGTGGCCGCCGTGCTCTTGGCCACCACGTAGCGGTCCGCGGTGTCCTCGTGCGGCATGACCGCGCCGGAGAACTGCAGCGTGGTCAGCTTGTGGTACACGCCGCCATCGGCCGGATCCTGCATGTCCAGCATCCACTGCAGGTTCCACATCGACTCGTCGAGGATGTCGGGCACCGCGTTGCCGCTTTCGGGGATGCCGGCGTCGCGGTTGCGGAAGAACTCCGGGTAATGCTCCCAGGCCGCGAGCAGCGTCCACATGGTGACGCCGGAATTGACGATGTACTTGCCGTAGTCGCCGGCGTCATACCAGCCGCGCGGCGCGGCGATCCGGGTGCCGGCGGGCCGTGCCGCCGAGGCGGCCGAGGCATGCACCAGCACGCTGTCGTCCGGGTGCCCGGCCGGGCGCGCCCACTGCCCTGCCTGTGCCGGGTCCAGCGCGGTACCGGCGCGGTTGAAGTAGAACGCCTTCAGCGCGGCCACGGCCACGCCCTCGTAGGCGTCGGGCCTGACCTCGAACGGATCCGAAGGCGGCAGGCCGTCCACCTGCACGCGGTAACGTCCCGGTGCACGCAGGGCGCTCAGGTCGGCGACAGCGGCCTGGCGACCAGCGGGCTCCCAGGTGGCGGCCTCACCCAGGCGCCCTTCGAGCACCGGCTTGCGGCGGCCTTCGGCCAGCACCTGGAAGCCCGCCTGTGCCGGGGATTCCACCACCACCAGCTTCTGCGCGCCGGGCGCGAATCCCAGCTGGTTGATCCGGACCTGACGGGGCTGCGCCTGGACGTCGGGCGTGCCGGCATGGCAACCGACCACTCCCATCGGCGCCAGCACCATTGCCAGCACGGCCTGCATCGCGCGAGGCGATCGGTGACCACTCATTCCGCTGCTCCCTTCTACTGCCGCACCGCGGCGTTCCCATGCCGGAACTTAACCTGCCGGCGCGGCGTGACGATAGCCCGCGCCATCCGGCGCCGCGGGATGCGCGAGCCGTGCAGAGGAACCCGCGCTCAGGCGGCGAGGCTGTGCCCACCCAGCGGGCGGGCGACCAGCTCGGCCACCTCGTGCGTGGTGGTGTAACGGCCCTTGTCATCGCGCACCAGCTGCGCCAGCGCGCACTGCGGATCATGCGTAAAGAACAGGTGCACGTTGCGAGCCAGCTTGTCCTCGAGGAACCGCCGCTTCTCGTCGATCAGCAATTCGGCGTTGCGGTCGTAGCCCATGGTGATGGGCAGATGGACCCAGGAGCGGCCGGGAATGAGGTCGGCGCAGAACACGACCCCGCCATGGGGCTGCCCGTCCACCCGCTCGGGGCCGGTGATCTCCGCCAGCATCAGTCCCGGCGTGTGGCCATCGCTGAAGGTGAAGCGCACCGCTTCGCCCAGCGCCCTGGAATGCGTGCCATCGACCACTTCCAGCCGCCCACTGGCTTCCAGCAGCGATGGGAGCTCCGGGATGAAGCTGGCGCGATCCCGCGGATGCGGGTTGCGCGCGCGCTCCCAGTGGGCCGCGCCGACCACGTAGGTCGCGTTGGGGAACAGCAGTTCCGGGCCGCGACCCTCGGTCCACGGCGCCAGCAGCCCGCCCGCGTGGTCGAAATGCAGGTGGCTGAGCACCACCACGTCGATGTCCTCGTGCTCGAAGCCGGCGGTTCGCAGCGACTCGACCAGCACGTGGCGGTCCTCCTGCACGCCGTACCGTTCGCGCAGCCTGGGCTCGAAGAACGCGCCGATCCCGGTCTCGAACAGCACCGTGCGGCCGTTGAGCGGGCTGGCCAGCAGTGCCCTGCAAGCCAGGTCGATGCGGTTGTGCTCGTCCGGCTGCGCCCAGCGCGACCACATCGCCTTTGGCGCGTTGCCGAACATCGAACCGCCGTCAAGCTTCTGGGAATTGCCGCGGATGGACCAGAGTTTCATGCGTGAAATGCTAGCGCTGGCCCGGTTAAGAATCCGGAACCCGGCCACACCGGTCAGCGCGCGGCGGGCGCCACCGGCTGCACCACCGCCTTGCCCACCGGGTTGCGCGGGTCGGTCCCACCCTGCAGGGTGTTGGCACGCAGGTCCCACAGCACCGTCTGCATGTTGCCCCACTGGTGGCTGGAGGCATTGCCCGACACCTGGTCTCCGGGCTGGTCCAGGGTGTGCCCCATCGCGCGCAGGCGCGCGGCCACCTCCGGGCTGAAGGTGCCTGTCTCGGCCTGGACCACGTCCGGCTTCCACTGGTGGTGGAAGCGCGGCAGCGCCGCCACGGCCTGGGCATCCAGGCCGTCGGCGAAGCCGAGCACGCCGAGCAACACCATCGTGATGATGCGGCTGCCACCCGGCGTGCCGAGCACGGCGACCTTCTCCGGCGAGACCATGAAGGTCGGGGTCATCGAGCTCAGCGGACGCTTGCCCGGCTCCGGTGCGTTGGCCTCGTAGCCCATCACGCCGAAGGCATTGGGCTGGCCGGGCAGCAGCGCGAAGTCGTCCATCTCGTTGTTCAGCAGCACGCCGGTACCGGGCGGGACCAGCCCGGAGCCGAACAGCAGGTTCACCGTCTGGGTGACCGCGGCGCGGTTGCCTTGCGCATCGATGATGGAAAAATGCGTGGTCTCCTCGTCCTCCAGCGGCGTGGGCAGGCCGGAGAAGATGTCCGAGGGCGTGGCCTTCTCCGGGTTGACGGTCGCGCGCAGGCCCGCGGCGTAGTCGCGGCTGGACAGCACTTCGACCGGCACGTGCACGAAGTCGGGATCGCCGAGGTAGAAGGTGCGGTCGCGGAACGCGCGGCGCATGGCTTCGATGGTCAGGTGCGCGCGCTGCGCCGGATCCAGCCGGGCCAGGTCCCAGCCAGCCAGCACCTGCAGCATCTGCGCCAGGGCGATGCCACCGGAGGACGGCGGCGGCGCGGTGACGATGTCCCAGCCGCGATGGTGGAAGCGCAGCGGCTCGCGCTCGCGCACCTGGTAACCGGATAGCTCCTCGGCGGTCCAGTGGCCGCCCTCGGCGCGCACGCCGGCCAGCAGCTTGTTCGCGACCGGGCCACGGTAGAAGCCGTCGAACCCGCGCGTCGCGATCGCCTCCAAAGTGCGTGCAAGGTCCGGCTGGCGCAGCAGCTCGCCCTGCTTCGGCAGCCTGCCGCCGGGCAGCAGCGCGGCGCGGGTGCCGGGATAGCGCTGCATCACCTCCTGTCGCGCGGCAAAGCCCCGCTCCAGGCGCGCGTAGACCGGGAAGCCGTTTCGCGCCAGGCGGATGGCCGGGGCCAGGCTGGTGGACAGCGGGAGCCTGCCGTACCGCCCTGCCACGTGGACCAGGCCGGCGGGCAGGCCGGGAATGCCGGCGGCCCAGGCACCGTTCTGCGCGCGATCGCGGTCCAGCCCGCCATCGGCGGTGCGGTAGCGGTCCGGGGTGGCCGAGGCCGGGGCAGTCTCGCGCGCATCGATGAAGACATCGCGCCCGCTGGTGGCGTCATGCAACAGGAAGAAGCCGCCTCCGCCCAGGCCGGAGCTGATCGGCTCGACCACCGACAGCGCAGCCGATACCGCCACCGCCGCGTCGAACGCGTTACCGCCCGCCTCCAGCACCTCGAAGCCGGCGGCAGTGGCCAGTTCGTGGGCACTGGCGATGGCTGCGCCCGGCGGGGCCGCGGCGGGCACGTCGGCGCCGGACGGCGCCGGCCGCTCCAGCGACAACGCCGGGACGACAGGCACGAACAGGAACGCCAGCGCAAGCAGGCGTGCGGTCAGGGTCATGGCAAGGCCTCCGGTATCTGGATTTCCGGAAGCTCCGTCTGCAGGCGCCGCAGCTTTTCCAGCAGCGCCTCGTGGCTTTCCGGGAACTGGGGATCGGGGTCGATGCATTCGACCGGACACACCACCACGCACTGCGGCTCGTCGAAGTGCCCGACGCACTCGGTGCAGCGCGCGGGATCGATCACGTAGATCGTCTCGCCCATGGAGATGGCCTGGTTCGGGCAGGCCGGCTCGCAGACATCGCAGTTGACGCAGAGTTCGTTGATCTTCAGTGACATTGCACAGCGGTCCGGGTCACGGCCGCGGCGGCGCCGCCTGGCGCCGCCCCCGCCTGCGCGGGGCGACCGTCCCGCCAGCGCCCGGCCGCGCGCTGGCGGCCGGGCACGGGAAGGTCACTTGGCTTCGACGAAGACGTAGTCGGCGCCGGTGGGCGCGACCACGGCCTGCACGCGCGGGTTGTCGGCGGCATCGCCGATGAACACGATGCGTACGTCCTTCAGGGTGTCGGCCGGCACCTCGGCGAAGGCGGTCTCGACCAGGCCCGCCATGCGCGCCGACGCCGGCGAGCCGAAGGCCAGCAGGTTGCCCTTCTGCACGCCACGCTTCATGGCGGTGGTGGCCGCCTCGACCTGGCGCTCGTACTTGGCCTCGAACTCCGGATCGGACTCCGGCGGCAGGTAGTACAGGAACGGGTTGTTGGTGATGGTGCCCATGTTCTCCTGCACCACCGCCGGCAGGTACGCCTTCCAGCCGGCGTCGTCGTCCTTGGCAGGCGCGGCCAGCACCTTCGCCTCGGTGGCCTCGTTGGCCACCTTCTCTTCCTTCGCGCAGCCGGCCACCAGCAGCGGGGACGCCACCAGGCCGGCGAGCAGCAACGCACGCATCGTCTTGTTCATCAGGAAACCCTCCCTTGGGTTCATAGGATCACTCGGAAACACCGCCCCGCCGTGCCGCCTGCAGGGCCGCAGCCACCGCCGGCGTCACGAAGCCGGAGACATCGCCCCCCAACCGGGCGATCTCGCGTACCAGCGACGAGGAAATGAAGCTGTACTGCTCGGCCGGGGTCAGGAACAGCGTCTCGACCTCCGGGATCAGATGGCGGTTCATGCTCGCCATCTGGAACTCGTACTCGAAATCCGACACCGCGCGCAGCCCGCGCAGCAGCACGCCGGCGCCCACGTCGCGGACGAAATGCGCCAGCAGCGAATCGAAGCCACGCACCTCCACGTTGGGGTGGCCGGCCAGGGCCTCGCGCGCCAGGCGCACCCGCAGATCGAGCGGCAACGTGGGCCCCTTGGCCTGGCTTTCGGCCACGCCCACGATCACCTTCTCGAACAGCGGCGCGGCACGGTCGACCAGGTCGATGTGGCCGTTGGTGATCGGATCGAAGGTGCCGGGATATACGGCGGTGCGGCGATGGGCCACGGTGAGGTACGCGTCAGGGCGCCGGATTGGCCTGCGCGAGTGTATCAGCGCCCCCGGTACCGCGGCCACGATACAGCGCCGCGTGGGCCTGGGCGGTGCGCAGTTCGCGGTGCAGGTGCCAGCCGGCCGGCGGGGTGGGCACGATGCCCGCCGGGCTCTCCACGTAGACCCACGCATCGGCGGCCAGGTGCGGCGGCAACGCCTGCAGCACGGCGCCCCACAGCCCGGCCATGAAGGGCGGATCCACGAACACGATGTCCGCCGGCGGCGCGCCGTCCGCCCGCGTGGCCAGCCAGCGCACGGCATCGCCATCGACCACCCGGGCCGGCGCCTCCAGGCGCTGGACGCTGGCGCGCAGCGCCGCGGCGGCGGACGGATCCCGTTCGACCAGCACCGCACTGGCCGCGCCGCGCGACAAGGCTTCCAGCCCCAGCGCGCCGCTGCCGGCGAACAGGTCCAGGACGTGGGCGCCGGGCAGCACCGGCATCAGCCAGTTGAACAGGGTTTCGCGCACCCGGTCCGAGGTGGGCCTCAGGCCAGCGACCTCGGCCACCGGCAGGCGGGTCCCGCGCCAGCGGCCGCCGATGATTCGAACCTCGCCGGAGGCGGTCCCGCGCACGGCCGCGGGCGTGCCGCCGGCCAGTCCGCGGGGCGGATGGCGGCGGCTCACGCGGCGCTCCGGCGCGCTGGAGCTTCAGGGGGTGTGGTCGGGGGCGGTGCTAGCATGTGCGCCATTCTCCGACATCCCTGCGAAATGGTCAGTTTCTTCCGCCGCAAGAAGCCCGAAAGCGGCTCCCCCACGCCCTCGACCAGCCGCTTCAGCGCCGAAGAGCTCGCCGCCGCCTTCCCGCAGGCGCCCAGCGCCGCCTCGCCCGCTTCGGTGGACCCGGCCCTGGCCTTTCCGGCGCCGGCGGCTGCGGACCTGCAACCGGAATCCGCCGCAGCCGGGCCGGCCAGCGTGCCGGCGCCCGCCGCCGCACCGGCCCTGATCGGGAAACCGGAACCGCAGGACGATGCCCGCACCCCGACTCCGGCTCTGGCACCGGAAGTCGCCGCCACCGCTCTCCCGGACCCAGGCCGCGACGCTTTGGCCGCCGCTCCCGCCGCGGAGGCGCCGCCGGCGCCGCTCGACCGGGCAGCGGAACCGGGCGCCCATCTGGCAATCGCGCCGCAGGCCGGCACTTCAGCAGACCCGGACGCCGCACTGCAGCCGGCCGCGGCGGCAGGTTCGACCGGCTGGCGCGAGCGCCTGCGCAACAGCGCATTCGCGCGCAGCTTCGGCGGCCTGTTCTCCCGCAACCCGCGGCTGGACGATGACCTGCTCGACGAGATCGAGACCGCGCTGATCACCGCCGATGTCGGGGTCACCGCCACCACCACCCTGGTGGAGGGCCTGCGCCGGCGGATGAAGGCACGCGAATTCGCCGACGCACGCGCCTTGCTGGCGGCCCTGCGCACCGAGCTGGTGGCGATGTTGCGGCCGGTCTCCAGGCCGTTGCAGATCGATCCTGCCGCGCGCCCGTTCGTGCTGTTGACGGTCGGTGTCAACGGCGTGGGCAAGACCACGACCATCGGCAAGCTTGCGCGCCGCTTCAAGCACGATGGCCACAGCCTGATGCTGGCCGCCGGCGACACATTCCGCGCCGCTGCGGTGGCGCAGCTCCAGGCGTGGGGCGAGCGCAACGGCGTGACCGTGATCGCCCAGGGGCAGAACGCGGATGCCGCTTCGGTCGCCTTCGATGCGCTGCAGGCGGCGCGCGCGCGCGGCACCGGGGTGCTCATCGCCGATACCGCCGGCCGCCTGCACACCCAGGTCGGCCTGATGAACGAGCTGGGCAAGATCAAGCGCGTGCTGTCCAAGCTTGATCCGGCCGCGCCGCACGAGGTGCTGATGGTGATTGACGGCACCACCGGCCAGAACGCACTGAACCAGTTGCGCCAGTTCAACGCCGCCGTCGGGGTGACCGGCCTGGTGGTGACCAAGCTCGACGGCACCGCCAAGGGCGGCGTCGTATTCGCGCTGGCGCGCGAGTTCAACATTCCGATCCGCTTCGCCGGCATCGGCGAGCGCCCCGAGGACCTGCGCGTGTTCGATCCGGAAGCCTTCGTCGACGCCCTGCTGCCCGAGGCGCTGGGCGCCTGAGCCCCGCCATGCACCTCGCAATCGCGAGCGCGGGGCGGGCACATGCCTGCGCCGCTCCGCGCGCCATCCCGGCCAAGCCGTGTCATGGCCGCTGATACCGCCGACCGCTTCGTCGGCCCGCTGCTGGCCTGGTTCGACCGCCACGGCCGCCACGCGCTGCCCTGGCAGCACCCGCGCACGCCTTACCGGGTGTGGCTGTCGGAAATCATGCTGCAGCAGACCCAGGTCGCCACGGTCATCCCGTACTTCCTGCGGTTCGTCGACAGCTTCCCGACCCTGCCCGACCTGGCCTCGGCCAGCACCGACGAGGTGATGGCGCACTGGGCCGGGCTCGGCTACTACGCCCGCGCCCGCAACCTGCATGCCGCGGCCAGGCGCTGCGTCGGGCAGCACGGCGGAGACCTGCCGCGCGATTTCCAGGCGCTGCTGGCGCTGCCGGGGATCGGCCGCAGCACCGCCGGCGCCATCCTGTCCCAGGCCTGGGGCGACCCGCTCCCGATCCTCGACGGCAACGTCAAACGTGTGTTCGCACGCTGGCACGGCATCGATGGCTGGCCTGGCACGCCGGCAGTGGAGAAGCGGATGTGGGCGCTGGCCGCCGACCACGTGTCGC
>JBQGEI010000065.1:0-9147 GCA_052039535.1 Pseudoxanthomonas sp. | reverse complement strand
AAGGACGTGTTCGACAGCGACCCGCGCAAGCCGGCGCGGGTGCGCGCCTACCGCGGCGGCTACCTGCCGACCGAGCGGCGTGAGGCCGAGCAGGCCATGCGCGCCGGCCGCATCGACTGCATCGTCTCCACCTCGGCGCTGGAGCTGGGCGTGGACATCGGCAGCCTGGACCTGGTGGTACTCAACGGCTACCCCGGCTCGGTGGCCGCGACCTGGCAGCGCTTCGGCCGCGCCGGGCGCCGCCAGCAGGCCTCGCTGGGCGTGATGGTGGCCAGCTCCGATCCGCTGGACCAGTACATGGTGCGCCACCCGGAGTTCTTCAGCGCCGCGCCCCCGGAGCACGCGCGCATCGCCCCGGACCAGCCGGTGATCCTGCTCGACCACATCCGCTGCGCCGCGTTCGAGCTGCCGTTCCTGCAGGGCGAGCGTTTCGGCAGCGTGGAGCCGGAGGTGTACCTGCAGCTGCTGGCCGAGGACGGGGTGATCCACCCGGAAGGCGGACGCTGGGAGTGGATCGCCGACAGCTACCCGGCCAATGCGGTGAGCCTGCGCTCGGTGGCCGATGGCAACTTCGTGGTGGTCGACCGCACCGATGGACGGCAGGTGATCATCGCCGAGGTCGACTTCAGCTCCGCGCCGCTGATGCTCTACGAAGGCGCGATCCACATGGTGCAGTCGGTGCCCTACCAGGTCGAGCGCCTGGACTGGGAGGGCCGCAAGGCCTACGTCACCCGCACCCACGTCGACTACTACACCGACGCGATCGACTACACGAAGTTGAAGGTGCTCGAACGCTTCGACGGGGTGATCGCCGGCGCCGGCACCTGCCACCACGGCGAGGTGCACGTGGTCCGGCGCGTGTCCGGCTACAAGAAGATCCGTTACTACACCCACGAGAACATCGGCTACGGGCCGGTGACCCTGCCCGACCAGGAGCTGCACACCTCGGCGCTGTGGTGGCAGCTGCCGCAGGCGGAGCTGGAAGCGCGCTTCGCCTGCCGCCAGGACGCGCTGGACGGCTTCCTCGGCGCCGGCTATGCGCTGCACGTGGTGGCCAAGGTCGCGGTGATGGCCGAGTCGGCCGACCTGCAGAAGGCCGTGGGCAGCGGTGACGGCGCCTGGTTCGCCAGCGGCGACGGGCGCGGCCGCGGCCAGCTGCGCGCACTGGACGGCAGCATGGTCGACCCGGAGCGCCACGACAGCTTCGTGCCTACGGTGTACCTGTATGACAACTACCCCGGCGGCATGGGCCAGAGCGAGCCGCTGTGGAAGCGGCAGCGCGAGCTGGTCACCCGGGCACGCGAGCTGGTCTCCGGCTGCGACTGCAAGGCCGGCTGCCCCGCCTGCGTCGGGCCAGTGCTGGCGGCGCAGGAGGACGTGGAGGCCACGCCGAAGTCCCTGGCCCTGCGCGTGCTTGGCGCCCTGGAGGCCGCATGAGCCTGTCCCTGGCCAAGCTCCAGCAGCTCAAGCGCCAGGCCGGCGGCAGCACGCCGGCGCGTCCTGCACAGCCACCGGAACCTGCGCCCGCGTCGCCCGCGTCCCGCGCGCCGGACCTGGACCAGCTGCGCCGGCTCCTGCGGGTCCGGGCGCGCCCGTTCGCCGCGCCCGCCGGCGGCGATCGCAGCCTGCCCGGCACAGAGATCGCCAAGGGGCTGTTCCTGGTGGAGGAGTTCCTGCCGGCGCCCGGCGTGCCGGAGCTTCTGGACGGCGGATTCGACCGCGGCGAACCGATCCCCAGCGATGAGGTGCTGTTCTTCGACACCGAGACCACCGGCCTGGCCGGCGGCACCGGCACCCGCGCCTTCATGATCGGCGCTGCGGACTGGTGCGGCACCCAGCTGCGCATCCGCCAGCTGACCCTGGCCAGCATGGGCGCCGAGCCAGCCATGCTCGACGTGTTCGCCAGCTGGCTGCGCCCGCACAGCATCCTGTGCAGCTACAACGGCAAGTGCTACGACGCGCCGCTGCTGGCCACCCGTTACCGCCTGGCGCGCCGCGGCAGCCCGCTGGCGGGCCTGCGCCACGTGGACCTGCTGTTCCCGACCCGCCGCAGCTACCGCGGCGTATACGAGAACTGCCGCCTGGGCACCATCGAACGGCATGTGCTGAAGATCGTGCGCGAGGATGACCTGCCCGGGTCGGAGGCACCGGCGGCGTGGCTCGGCTACATCCGCGGCGGTGGCAGCGCGCTGCTGCGCCGGGTGCTGGCCCACAACCGCCAGGACGTGATCACGCTCTCGCGCCTGCTGGCCAGCCTCGCCGGTGCGCACACCGTCGCTCCCGCGTTATCGCCGTGTGAAAGCGACGCCCCGGGGTAAATGAGCGTCCGCGCCCGGCGCGCGCCGGGCGATTGCCGGCGACTGCGGGCAGGCCCCATAGTGCCGACCATTCCCCCGATCGTAGGAACCGCACGATGCACCCCGAAGGCCAGGATCCGTGCGGTGACACCGCGCATGCGCAGCACCGGGACGTTGTCATCCTCGGCGGCGGTCTCGCGGGCCTCACCCTGGCGCTGCAGCTGCGCCAGCGCAATCCGGACCTGGCGGTGACCGTGGTCGAGCGCCGCGCGCACCCGGTACGCGAGGCCGCGCACAAGGTCGGCGAGTCGACGGTGGAGATCGGTGCGCACTACTTCGCCGACGTGCTCGGCCTGCGCGAACACCTGGAGACCGAACAGGTGCGCAAGTACGGGCTGCGCTATTTCTTCACCGACGGCCAGTACCGGGTGCAGGACTGCAGCGAGATGGGCGTCAGCCACCTGCTGCCCACGCCGTCCTGGCAGCTGGACCGTGGCCGCTTCGAGAACTTCCTCGGCGACAAGGTACGCGAGGCCGGTGTGGAGTTCCTCGACCAGGCGGTGGTGCGCACGCTGGACCTGTCCGACACCGATGCCGCGCACCGGGTGGAGTTCGAGCACGAAGGCACGCGTCGCGCGCTCAGCGCACGCTTCGTGGTCGACGCCTCCGGCCGCGCGGGCCTGATCAAGCGCAAGCTCGACCTGGCCCAGCCCAACGACCACGACGCCAACGCCGTGTGGTGGCGGATCGACGCCCAGACCGAGCTGGACCAGTGGTCGGACGACCCGTGGTGGCGCCAGCGCTTCCAGCCGGCGCGCCGGGTCAACTCCACCAACCACATGTGCGGGCCGGGCTACTGGTTCTGGCTGATCCCGCTGGCCTCCGGCTCGCATTCGCTGGGCATCGTCTGCGACGCGAAGATGCATCCGCTGGAGACGATGAACACCCATGCCAGGGCGATGGAATGGCTGCGCCGGCACCAGCCGCGCGTGCATGAGGCGCTGGACCGTCCCGAGTACACGCTGCAGGACTTCCTGTTCCTGCGGCACTTCTCCTATGGCTGCAAGCAGGTCTACTCCGAGCACCGCTGGGCCCTGACCGGCGAGGCCGGCCTGTTCCTGGACCCGTTCTATTCGCCCGGCAGCGACTTCATCGCCATCAGCAACACCTACGTATGCGAGCTGGTGGAACTGGACCGTGCCGGCAAGCGCATCGGTCCCTATGCCGAGTTCTACCAGCAGCTGTACTTCTCCTTCTACGAGAACACGCTGACCCTCTACCAGGACCAGTACCCGATCTTCGGCCACCCGCAGGTGATGCCGGTCAAGGTGCTGTGGGACTACGTCTTCTACTGGGCGCTGCTGGCGCCGCTGTTCTTCAGCCGTCGCCAGGCCGACCTGGCCATTCTCTCGCGGCTCAAGCCCCACTTCGCCGAAGGGCGTGCGCTGAACCTGGCCATGCAGCGGCTGATGCGCGAGTGGGGCACGCGCGACAGCACGCCGGACCTCACCCAGTCCCGCGCCTACGACCAGTACGAGGTCCAGTGGTGCCGGGAGATGAATGGCGCACTGGCCGACGAGCTGGACGACGATGCCTACGTCGCCCGCACCGCACGCTGGGTGGTGGGCATGCGCCAGCTCGCCGCCGAGGTGCTGGCCCTGGCGCGCGATGCCTTCCCGGACATCGGCGACCATGGCCTGGACGCGCTGCTCGCCGGCCACGACGTGGATGCTCATCCGGACATGCTGCCGGCGCACTGGTTCAGCCCGCTGGAGCGTCCATTGGCGGCTGCCAGCGTTTGAGCGGGCCATTCATGGCGGCGCGGCCGGATCACGCCCGGCTGCGTGACATGACCCGGCTTCGGATGCCGGGACGTTCGCGTGAAGTGACGCGCGGGGCTAGCGGAGCACGCCCCGCTGCGCGAGCCAGCGGCTGTAGAGGGCCAGCAACGCGGTCAGCGCCGCGATCACCAGCGGCATCACCCACAGCACGCCCAGCATCGCGCGTCCGTCGCCCAGCACGAGGGCGTGCAGCATGTAGACCAGGCCGCCGGCCAGCGACAGGGCGAAGCCGCCGGCGGCGAACGACGAGCGCATCAGCAGCGCCAGCGCGCCGGCCAGGCCGCCCCACACCGCCGCCGTCCAACCGAGCATCGCCCAGGCCGGCACCTGGCTGAACCAGGCCACCTGCGCGTCGCTCATGCCCGAGGCGCGATAGAGCTCGGCGCCCAAGGCGAGGCTCAGCACATGATCGGAGGCCGCGGCAATGCTGTAGAGGAGGAAGACCGCGCCCAGCAGCCAGCCGTGCCACGGCATGCGTACTCTCGCGTGCCCCGCCCTGCGCCTGCTTCGATCTTCCATGGCCGCCTCCTCGATGACGGCAGGAGTCTGTACCGGCCGACGACGCCCCGGCAGTCTCCAAGGTCACCATGACCATATGCCCGGCCAGTGAAACCATCATCGCCATGCCGGAATGCACCCGGCACGCATCGCCGCGTCGTGGCGGAAACGGAAATCCCCCGGGGTCGCGTCGCAACCTGGGGCGTCCGTCGTCGCAGCCCTGGAGTTACAGCGGGTCCAGTTCCAGCGCCTCCACGATCACGTTGTCGTCGATGCGCCACAGCTTGACGGTGTGCTGACCGGCTGCCAGCGTGTCAAACCGCGCCTCCAGGTACACGGCGTTGTCGGCCACCGCCCGGTACCAGTTTTCCTGGCGCCGGTTCTTCGCGCCTTCGCCGGTGGCCTGCAGTTCCGAGACCAGGGTCTGCACCGGGCCGTCGCCGATCGAGACACCGATGCGCACCCCCTCGCCGCCGGTCGTGTCCAGGGTCGGCGCGAGCCGCACGCGCACCCGTGTCGCAGCTGCGCGGGGCAGGACCACGTCGTACTCCAGCCGCGGGCCGGTGCCGGCGGCCGTGGACAGCTGGCCCTGCGGCAGCGCGACCAGTGCCGCCCGGCCCTGGCCCAGCGCCTGGATCGGCGTCCAGGCAAGCCCCGCGGCCGCCATGTTGCGGCTGAAGTCGGCCGCGTCCAGCCGGATCGTCTCGCCGGGCGCGTCCGCATCGACAAACTCCACGCGTGCGTTGCGCATCTTCTCCGGCACGTCGCCGGCGGTGCGGACCAGCACCGGCGGGTTCTGCCGCACCGGGTCGTTCCAGATGACGTAGTTCATGTGCACCTGCGACATCATGTGGTCCCACTTGCCGCCGTTGAGCGCGTGGTAGCGGGCGGTGAGTTCGGCATCGCGCGCATACGCCCGCTCGGCCTGCTCGAGGAACAGGTTGCCGCGGGGATCGAACCTGCTGGCGAGCCGCTGGTTCCATGCGGTGGCGTAATGCATCTCGTACAGGTTGGACACCGCCAGGATCGGGAACTCGACCAGCTGGAAGAACGCCGGCTGCGCGTCCGCCGCAATGCGTGGACGCACCGCGTCGAGCTTGGCCACCAGCGCGCGCCAGTCCTCCACGATCCGGGTCCACTCGCCGCGCACCAGCACGTCGCGACGAATCTCGCCCAACGGGTAGGTGTGTTCGTTGACCAGCTCCGGCTTGCGCCGCGCGGCCAGCTTCGAATAACCGGTGAGCAGCCCGCCGATCTCACCGGCCAGCTCGTCGCCAAACTGGCGGCCTGCCCACTGCGCCGGATACTCCGCCAGCGCTTCCGGGGTGAACGCCTGCGGTGACCAGGCCATGTCCATGAAGAAGGACAGCGGATACTCCATCGGCTTGATGTCGCCGACGTTGACCACCCACACGTTGCGCGCGCCGCGCTGCCAGGCCAGGTCCATCTGCTGCCAGACCTTCTCCACCTGGCTGGTGTTGAGCCACTTGTAGTTGCGCGGCACGCCGACGTAGTCGAAGTGGTAGTAAACGCCGAACCCGCCGCTGCGGTCCAGGTCGCGGGTGGGCAGGCGCCGGATCTGGCCCCAGTTGTCGTCGGCGAACAGCAGGGTGACGTCGTCCGGCACCTGCATGCCGGCGTCGTAGTAGTCCTGCACCTCCTTGTACAGCGCCCACACCTGCGGCACCTGCTCCGGCGGCTTGCCGGTCACCTGCCCGATCAGCGCGCGCTGGTCGGCGACGATCTTTTGCAGCAGGTCGGTGGCGGTGCCCTCGCTCATCGGCGCATCGCCGTCACCACGCATGCCGACGGTCAGCAGGTTGTCATACATGCCGCCGCCGTCGGCGTGCATCACCCGTTCCAGGCCGCCTTTCCAGAAGCGGCGCAGGTTCTCGCCGTTGCGCACGTAGTCCCACGCACCGCCGGTGGAAGGGTCGCCCTCCAGCCGGTGCCATTCGGACTGCGCGCGGGTCAGCGGTTCGTGGTGGGACGTGCCCATCACCACGCCCATCTCGTGCGCCAGGCGTGCGCTGTCCGGGTCGTCGAGATGGAAGGACTTCGGCGCCCACATCGCCGGCCACAGGTAGTTGCCCTTGAGCCGCAGCAGCAGTTCGAACACGTGCGCGTAGGCCTTGGCGTTCACCCCGCCGAAATGCTTCCGGGCCCAGCCGCTGAACGCCGGGTCCTCGTCGTTGATGAACAAGCCCCGGTAACGCACGCCGGGGCGGTCGCTGCGCTGGCCGGCGGTCACACGCACCTCGGCCCTGCGCTGCACCGGCACGTCGGCGAACCAGTACCACGGCGATACGCCCATCCGTTCGGACAGGTCGTAGGTGCCGAACACCGCGCCGCGACGGTCCGAGCCGGCCACCACCAGCGCCTGCTCCACTCCCGGCCACGGCTGCTCAACCACGGCGAGCTGGAACGCCTCCCACTGTCCACCGATATCATCCAGACGCAGCTTGCCGGTGGCCACCAGGCCGTCGACCAGGGCGCTGCGACCCTGCACGCCGACCACGACCACGCGTTCGCCGGCACGCGCGGGGCGGTGGGCCACGGTGGCCGCGCGTCCACTGACCCGCTCGAGGTCCTCGCCAAAGCTGGCGGCCACGCGACGCACCGCCGGATCGGCATCGGCGTCCACCAGCACGGTGGCCGGCCTGCCGCGCGCGACCAGGGCGAAGTCGCCGGCGCTGGCCCGGGCACAGACCGTGGCCGGCGCATCGCAGGCACGGGCGAGGCCCGGCGCAGCCAGGCTGGACAGCAGGACCAGCACCGCTGGCAGGTGACGTCGTTTCATGCATTCCCCTCTTTCATGGCATTCCCGCCACGGGCGGGATCTCCGGAAGATGTCAGCGCAGGACCAGGTCCAGCAGCAGCACGCCGGCCAGGCCGACCACCGAGATGGTGGTCTCCATCACCGTCCACGAGGCGAAGGTCTGCCTCATGGACAGGTTGAAGAACTCCTTGAACATCCAGAACGCCGAGTCGTTGACGTGCGAGCCGAACACGCTGCCGGCACCGACCGCCAGCACCATCAGCTCCGGCGAGGCGCCAGTGGTGGCGATCAGGGGGCCGACAATGCCGGCGGCGGTGATCACCGCGACCGTGGCCGAGCCGATCATCACCCGCAGCAATGCGGTGGCCAGCCACGCGAACAGCAGCGGTGGCATGTGCCAGGCGCTGGCAAGCGCGGCGATGGTCGCGCCCACGCCACTGTCCACCAGCACCTGCTTGAACACGCCGCCGGCGGTGATGATCAGCAGGATCACCGCGATGCCGCCGATGGCCGCGTTGAGCCAGCGGGTCTGGGTTTCCAGGCCGACGCCACGGCGGTAACCGAGGAACCAGAACGCGATCAGGGTCGACAGCAGCAGCGCCACGGTGGGATTTCCGAGGAACAGCAGCGCACTGCGCAGCGCTCCCTCCGTCAGCAGGCCGTCGGCCAGCACCGAGGCGCTGATCAGCAGCACCGGCGACAGCGCGATCAGGAACGAGCTCCATGCCCCGGGCGGTGCGAGCCTGGGGGCGTCGGGATCGGTCTTGAACAGGTCCGGCAGCGGCGGGTTGATCGACTTCATCCGCCGCGACAGCCACGGCCCGGCGATCACCACCGCCGGCACCGCCATGAGGACGCCGTACAACAGGGTGCGGCCCATGTCCGCGCCGAACGCGTTGACCAGCACCACCGGCCCGGGATGCGGCGGCAGGAAGCAGTGGGTGGTGCTGAGGGAGGCCACGGTGGGGATCGCCAGCTGCAGGATCGGCAGGCCGGTGCGCCGCGCCAGCGAGAAGATCAGCGGCACCAGGATGATGAAGCCGGCATTGAAGTACAGCGGGATGCCGACCAGGAAGCCGGTCAGCAGCAGCGCCCACTGGATGTTGCGCTCGCCGAACGCCCCGACCAGGGTGGTGGCGATCTTCTCCGCCGCGCCGCTTTCCTCGAGAACTTTGCCCAGGATGGCGCCGAGCACGATCACCAGGGCCAGACCGGCCAGGGTGCTGCCGACGCCGGCGTCGATGGTCTTCACCAGGGCCTGCGGTTCGATGCCCAGCAGCAGGCCCATCGGGATGGCCACCACCAGAAGCGACAGGAACGGACTGAGCTTGCGCGCGGTGAGGAAGATCTGCAGCGCGATCGCAGCGGCGATGATGAGGAAGGTGGCCATCGGAACTCCCCGGCAATGCAAAGAAGTCCCGCAGCCGGCCGTGGCCGGCGCGGGCATGGATCTACCGCGTCAGCTCCCCGTCGCGCCGCGGCGCTGCGCCAGGGCCTCGCGGCCGGCGCGCAGGGTCTCGACGATCGCGTCCACGTCGTAGACGCAGCCACCCCAGGTGCCGCCGCTGGCTTCCTGCAGTGCGGCCCACAGGCGGGTGTCGGCCGGCAGCTTCGGGTGCGGGGCGATGTCCGGGTGCACCGGGCGCGAGGCCAGCAGCGCCGCGCCGGCCTCCGGCGACAGCGGATCGGCCGCGTCGGTGCCGACGAAGTCGATGCTGCCCTGCAGGGTGGT
>JBQGEI010000064.1:0-5868 GCA_052039535.1 Pseudoxanthomonas sp. | reverse complement strand
CAACCTGCTGTTCTTCCCGCAGCACTTCCTGGGCCTGGCCGGCATGCCGCGCCGTATCCCGGACTACAACGTGGTGTTCGCCGACTGGAACCTGGTCAGCTCGATCGGCGCGTTCGGCATGTTCGTCACCCCGTTCATGATGGCCGCGATCCTGATCGCCTCGCTGCGCAACGGTGCCAAGGCCGACGCCCGTGCCTGGGAAGGCGCCAAGGGCCTGGAGTGGACCATCCCGTCGCCGGCGCCGCACCACACCTTCACCGTGCCGCCGGTCATCCGTGACGGCGACCTGGCCCACGGCGACATCACCCACTGAAGGCCAGCACACGGCAGCGCGCGCCCGCCGGGCGCGCCGCGACCACAGCGACGGAGCACCGATGAATCCTGTCCCGAACCAGCGCGATGATGCCGCCCGCCGCCGCAGCGGCGTGGTGCGTACCGCGTGGATCGTGGGCGCGGTTGCGCTGGCGGTGTACGTCGGCTTCATCCTGTCCGGGGTGCTGAACGCATGAGCGCGCCGCGTCCCGCCAATACCCCGGGCCTGCGCCGCAGCGGCTGGCTGAAGATGGCGGCCGTGGCCCTGGGTGCGTTCGTATTCACCTTCTCGCTGGTGCCGCTGTACCGGATCGCCTGCGAGAAGGTGTTCGGGATCCGCCTGGAGGGCGGTACCGGCCAGGCCGTCGGCGCCGTGGCCGCCACCGGCGCCCGCCAGGCGCGCACGGTCACGGTCCAGTTCGACGGCGGCGTCAACTCGAAGCTGCCGTGGGCCTTCAGGCCCGAGCAGCTGACCATGCAGGTGGTGCCGGGCGAGCTCAACGAGGCGCTGTACTTCGCCCGCAACGACAGCGACCAGCCCGTCGTCGGCAGCGCCGTGCCGTCGGTCGCCCCGGCGCGCGCCTCGGGCTACTTCACCAAGACCGAGTGCTTCTGCTTCACCGCGCAGGAACTGCAGCCCGGCGAGCAGCGCGACATGCCGGTGCGTTTCATCGTCGATCCGGACCTGCCGGCGGACGTGAAGACGATCACCCTCTCCTATACCTTCTTCAGGAACGAGGCCATGACCGCGCAACTGGGCGCGGCCAAGGCCTCCAGCACGCCGCACGCGGCGCCTTGACCCGAGCAACGGAACCCACGCCATGGCCCAGACCCAGACCGACGCCAACATCTACTTCGTGCCGGCCAAGAGCAAGGCGCCGATCTTCGGTTCGGTGTCGATGTTCGTGATGATGATCGGCGTTGCCAGCTGGCTCAACGAGGTGGCCTGGGGCAAGTGGGCCTTCTTCCTCGGCATCGCGCTGATGATCGCCACGCTGTTCTACTGGTTCGGCGAGGTCATCCGCGAATCGCAGGGCGGCGCCTACAACCGCCAGGTCGACGGCTCGTTCCGCATGGGCATGATCTGGTTCATCTTCTCCGAGGTCATGTTCTTCGGCGCCTTCTTCGGCGCGCTGTTCTACACCCGCCAGTTCACCCTGCCGTGGCTGGGTGGCCAGGGCGATGGCGTGATGACCAACGAGCTGCTGTGGGCCGGCTTCAGCGCAGGCTGGCCCAGCGCCGGACCGGGCGAGGTCGGTGGCGCGTTCCAGACCATCCCGGCCTGGGGCCTGCCGCTGCTCAACACCCTTATCCTGCTGACCTCCGGCGCCACCCTGACCATCGCCCACCACGCCCTGAAGGCCGGCAAGCGTGGCTCGCTGCTGTTCTGGCTGGGCGCGACGGTGCTGCTGGGCATCCTGTTCCTGGTGTTCCAGGTCGAGGAATACATCCACGCCTACAAGGACCTCAACCTGACCCTGGGCTCGGGCATCTACGGCTCGACCTTCTTCATGCTCACCGGCTTCCACGGCGTGCATGTGGCGCTGGGCATGATCATGCTGGCGGTGATGTGGTTCCGCGCACTGAAGGGCCACTTCACCCGCGACAAGCATTTCGGCTTCGAGGCGGCGGCGTGGTACTGGCACTTCGTGGACGTGGTGTGGCTGGGCCTGTTCCTGTTCGTCTACGTGCTCTGAGCACGGCCGGAACCGGCGTGGCCTCCCCGGAGGCCGATGCCACACGCAGCAGGGCGCCAGCGATGGCGCCCTTGCCTTTTGCGGGCCGGCAGCTTGGTGCCGGGCGCTGAGGCGCGTGGGCCGGATCAGCCGCCCACGCCGTGCGGCTTGATGACCCCGGTCCAGATGCCGAGCACCACCAGCAGGATCAGGCCGATGGAAAGGGTGATCCGGCGGGTCAGCGCGTTCACCGTGCGCTTGCTCTCGCCGCGGTCCACCATGAGGTAATACAGGGCCGAACCGAGGTTCCAGACGATGACCAGCAGGAAGGCGACGACGATCAGGGTCTTGAGCGAGTCGTTCACGGGTTCGGGCTCGTGGCATGCGGGGGTGCGCCGTGCATTATCGCAGCCCGGCGCGCCCGCCGGCGTGGGCGCCCGGTGAGCCGGCGCATGCCGCTGTGGGCCGGATGGGGGCTGGCGCTGGGCGTGGCCGCCGCCTGCGCGGCGCTGGGCCACTGGCAGCTGCAGCGGATGCATGCCAAGCAGGCGCTGCTGGCCGCGTCGACGCAGGTGCTGGAGCGGCGGGAG
The DNA here is from genome assembly GCA_052039535.1 of Pseudoxanthomonas sp. GTDB lineage: Bacteria > Pseudomonadota > Gammaproteobacteria > Xanthomonadales > Xanthomonadaceae > Pseudoxanthomonas. The sequence goes on along the minus strand of JBQGEI010000064.1, from coordinate 3,290 downwards.
GCGCGTCCGCTGGCCGTCGCCGCCGACGCCCAACGCAGCCGTGCCTACGACTGGGCCGCCGGCGGCGGCCGGTTCGCGGACCTGCCGCCGGTCATCCTGGACAACCAGAACCGCAGTTCGCAGCCGGGCGTGCGCGCCTATCGCGTGTTCGAGCCCGCCAGCGGCGGGCTGCCGCTGCTGGTGGAGCTGGGCTGGCTGCCCCTGCCCGGCGACCGGCGCATGCCCGGGGTGGCCAGGCCGTCGGGGGACGCCCTGGAGGTGTCCGGCCTGGTCCTGCCGCCGCCATCGGCCGGCCTGGCCAGCCCGGCGGTGCAACACCAGGACGACGGCACGGTGCTGGTGGTGGCGCTGGACCCTGCCACCGTGGCCGCGGCGCTGGGTCTGCCCGGGCTGGCGCCACGGATCCTGCGCCTGGATCCGGCCCTGCCACTGGGCTATGCACGCGACCTGGAGCTGCTGCCCAACACGTTGCCGCCCGACCGCCACCTCGGCTACGCGGTGCAGTGGTTCGCCCTGGCCGCCGCGGTGCTGGTGATCGCGCTGGTGCTGACCGTGCGTCGCCGCCGCCGCTGAAACGCCGGATGCTGCCCCGGGCAGGGGCAGCGGGCGCGCGGGCGTGCGAAAATCCCGCGCATGACGCCTACCGTACCCGACGCCCGCCGCACTGCCCGCGGGCGGCTGACGCTGATCGCCCTGTTCGTCCTGTTCTTCGGTTCGGCCATCGTGGCCGGCGTGCTGCGCTTCAGCGGATGGATGCCTGCCGGGTTGCGCAGCCACGGCGAGCTGCTGAATCCGCCGGCCGACCTGCGCCAGGACAGCCTGCAGCTGGCCGACGGCACCGCCTACGCGTGGCACCCCGAGGCGCGCGTCTGGCGCATCCTCGCCGTGGCGCCGGCCAGCGGCTGCGATGCGGCCTGCGATGCGCTGGTCACCCAGCTGGACAAGGTCTGGCGCCTGTTCGGCCACAACGCCGACCAGGTGCAGGTGCTGTGGCTCGGTGCCGCCCCGCCGGCGGCGGCGCGGCTGCCGGAGATGCGGCTGCTGCGCGACGACGCGCGGGTGCGCGCCGCCCTGCCGCGCTCGGCCGATCCGGCCGGCATCCCTGTCTACGTGATCGATCCGAACGGCTTCGTCGTGCTGCGCTACCCGCCGCAGACCGATCCGGCCGGCATCCGTGCCGACGTGGCGCGCCTGCTGAAACTGAAGTGAGGCCCTGCCGATGAACGCGCTCGTCCGGCCGACGCTGGCCCGCCATTTCCACCGCATCGCCTGGCTGGCGGTGGCACTGACCGCCTGCGTGGTCGTCTTCGGCGCCTTCGTGCGCCTGTCCGATGCCGGCCTGAGCTGCCCCGACTGGCCCACCTGCTACGGCCGCGCCACCTGGCCGTCGGCGCCCCAGGACGCCGCCGCGCACGCGGCCAGCGAGATCCGGCCGTTCGAGACCCACAAGGCGTGGCGCGAGCAGGTCCACCGCCACCTGGCCGCGACCCTGGGCGTGCTGGTGCTGCTGCTGGCGGTGCTGGCCGCACGCCGGCGCCGCCTCGGCGTGGCCCAGGTGATTGGCGCCTCGCTGCTGGTGGCCGCGGCGATCCCCGCCTACATGTACGGCCACATCGGCCTCGCCTTCGCCTTGGCCGGGGCCGGCGAGGCGGTGCTGCTGCTGGCCGCGCTGCGCTGGTCCAACATCGACCTGGCGAGGGCCGCGGCGCTGACCCTGGCGGTGATCGTGTTCCAGGCCCTGCTGGGCAAGTGGACGGTGACGATGCTGCTCAAGCCGATCATCGTCATGGGCCACCTGCTGGGTGGCCTGGCCACCTTCTCGCTGCTGATCTGGATGGCCTGGCGCGCGACCGGGCTGCCCATCCGCCTGGCCGACGCGCGGGTGCTGCGGCGCTGGGTCGCCGCCGGCCTGGTGGTGCTGGCCGTGCAGATCGCACTGGGTGGATGGACCAGCGCCAACTACGCGGCGCTGGCCTGCGGCGGCGGCGGCTGGACCACCGCAGAGCCGCATTCGCTGGACTTCCCGCGATGCGTCGGGCTGTGGTGGCCGCCGGCCGACTACCGCGAAGGCTTCGTGCTGTGGCGCGGCGTCGGCGTGGACTATGAAGGCGGCGTGCTCGACGGCGCCTCGCGGATCGCCATCCAGATGGCGCACCGGATGTTCGCGGTGGTTGCCGCCGTGTACCTGCTGCTGCTGTCCGCGCGCCTGTTCCGGCTGCCCGGCATGCGCGGCTGGTCGGCGCTGCTGGGCCTGCTGGTGGTGGCCCAGGTCAGCCTCGGCATCCTCAACGTCAAACTGGCCCTGCCGCTGCACGTGGCGGTGATGCACAACGCCGGCGCCGCGGCGCTGCTGTTCGTGCTGGTGACCCTGCTGGCGCGCCTGCGGGAGCCCGAGCCGGTCGCATGACTACTCCTGTTCCGGTGTGGCGCGAATACCTGGAGTTGACCAAGCCGCGCGTGGTCGCGCTGCTGGTGTTCACCGCCCTGGTCGGCATGTTCCTGGCGGTGCCGGGGCTGCCGCCGCTGCGTGAATCGGTGCTGGGCCTGGTCGGCATCTGGCTGGCCTCGTCCTCGGCCGCGGCGATCAACCACCTGATCGACCAGCGGATCGACAAGGTGATGGCGCGCACCGCGCACCGCCCGCTGGCCACCGGCGCGCTGCGGCCGGTGCAGGTGCTGGTGTTCGCGCTGGCGCTGGGCGCGCTGTCGATGCTGGTCCTGGTGCTGTGGGTCAACACCGTCACCGCAGTGCTGACCTTCGCCTCGCTGATCGGCTACGCGGTGATCTACACCGGCTACCTCAAGCGCGCGACGCCGCAGAACATCGTCATCGGCGGCATCGCCGGGGCGGCGCCGCCGCTGCTGGGATGGGCCGCGGTCACCGGCATGACCGGTGCGTGGGACTGGCAGCACGCCCTGCTGCTGGTGCTGATCATCTTCGTGTGGACCCCGCCGCATTTCTGGGCGCTGGCGATCTTCCGCCGCGAGGACTACGCCCGTGCTCTGATCCCGATGCTGCCGGTGACCCACGGGGTGACCTACACCCGCTGGCAGATCCTGTTCTACACGGTGTTGCTGGTGGAGGTGACGGTGCTGCCGGTGGTGTTCGGCATGAGCGGCCTGTTCTACCTCGGCGGCGCGCTGGTGCTGGGCAGCGTGTTCCTCTGGTACGCCTGGCGCCTGCTCGATCCGCCGGACGAGTTCTACGCCATGCGCGTGTTCAACTACTCGATCGTCTACCTGATGGCGCTGTTCGCGTTCCTGCTGGTGGACCACTGGCTGCCGCTGCT
>JBQGEI010000063.1:0-2585 GCA_052039535.1 Pseudoxanthomonas sp. | reverse complement strand
AACGCCGCCCGGGGGCGGCGCTCCAAGTCATCGTGACGGCGCGGGTCAGTACACGCCCTGGGCCAGCATCGCGTCGGCGACCTTGACGAAGCCGCTGATGTTGGCGCCGTCCACGTAGTTGACCGTGCCGTCCTTGCGCTTGCCGTGGCGCACGCAGTTGCCGTGGATGTCCTTCATGATCGCGTGCAGGCGTTCATCCACCTCGGCGTGGTGCCAGGACAGGCGCAACGCATTCTGGCTCATCTCCAAGCCCGAGGTGGCCACGCCGCCGGCGTTGGAGGCCTTGCCCGGCGCGTAGAGCGTGCCGGACTCGACAAACACGTCCACCGCCTCCAGGGTCGAGGGCATGTTCGCGCCCTCGGCCACGCAGACCACCCCGTTCTTCACCAGGGTGCGCGCGTCCTCGCCGTCCAGCTCGTTCTGGGTCGCGCAGGGCAGTGCGATCTCGGCCGGGATGTGCCACGGCCGCTTGCCTTGCAGGTATTCGAAGCGCGTCTCCCCGGCCAGCTCGGACAGGCGTCCGCGGCGCTCGTTCTTCAGCCGGGCGACCTCGTCGATGGCCTCCATGTCGAAGCCGTCGCGTGCGTACAGCGTGCCGTCCGAATCGCTGAAGGTCAGCACCTTGCCGCCCAGGTCGGTGGCCTTCATCGCCGCGTACTGGGCCACGTTGCCGGAGCCGGACACCAGCACGCGCGCGCCGTGGGTCTCGCGGCGGGCGTGGTGCAGCATCTGCTCGACGAAGTACACCGTGCCGTAGCCGGTGGCTTCCGGGCGCATCAGGCTGCCGCCGTAGGCCAGGCCCTTGCCGGTGAACACGCAGCCGGCCTGGTTGGAGAGCTTCTTCATCATGCCGGCCATGTAGCCGACCTCGCGCGCACCCACGCCGATGTCGCCGGCGGGTACGTCCGTATCCGGGCCGAGATGGCGGTACAGCTCGATCATCAGCGCCTGGCAGAAGCGCATCACCTCGCCGTCGCTCTTGCCCTTGGGGTCGAAGTCCGAGCCGCCCTTGCCGCCGCCCATGGGCAGGGTGGTCAGCGCGTTCTTGAAGGTCTGTTCGAACGCCAGGAACTTGAGGATCGACAGGTTCACCGAGGGGTGGAAGCGCATGCCGCCCTTGAACGGACCGATCGCCGAGCTGTGCTGGACGCGGAAGGCGCGGTTGACCTGGACCTGGCCGCGGTCGTCGACCCAGCTTACGCGGAACTGGAGCACCCGCTCCGGTTCGACCAGACGCTCCAGCAGCCCGTCGCGGGCGTACTTAGGATGGCGCTCCAGGAAGGGCCACAGGCTCGCCGTGACCTCCTTGACCGCCTGCAGGAACTCCGGCTGGCCGGGATCACGGCGCTCGACCCGCGCGAGGAAATCTTCCCTGGAACCTGGCATTGCTTGACCTCCTGGTACTGGATGGATCCGTGTGGCCGCGGCGCTCAGCCAAGGCGCGCGATGACCGCCTGGGCGGCCTGGGCCGTGCCCACCGCCTGCCCGGACGGGGCCAGGTCCGCGGTGAACACCCTGTCGTCCAGGGCCGCCGACACCGCGGCCTCGATCGCGGCGGCCTCGGCTTCCAGTCCCAGCGAGTGGCGCAGCAGCATCGCCGCGCTGAGGATGGTCGCGTAGGGATTGGCGATGCCCTTGCCGGCGATGTCCGGCGCCGAGCCGTGGATCGGCTCGTAGATGCCCACCGTGCCCTGTCCCAGCGAGGCGGAGGCGAGCAGGCCCAGCGAGCCGGCGAGCATCGAGGCCTCGTCGGTGAGGATGTCGCCGAACATGTTCTCGGTCACGATGACGTCGTAGGCGCGCGGCTTGGACAGCAGGTGCATGGCCATGGAGTCCACCAGCTGGTGCTCCAGGACCACGTCCGGGAATTCCTCGCGCATCACCCGCGCGGTCACGTCGCGCCACAGGCGCGAGGTCTCCAGCACGTTGGCCTTGTCCACCGAGGTGAGGTGGCCGCGGCGGCTGCGGGCAAGGGTCGCGGCGCTGCGCACCACCCGCTCGATCTCCCCGACCGTATAGCGGCACAGGTCGCTGGCGTCGGTGGCGCTGCGGGTCTTGTCGCCGAAATAGATGCCGCCGGTCAGCTCGCGTACCACCACGATGTCCACGCCTTGCAGCAGCTCGGACTTGATCGGCGAGGCGCCCAGGGCCGCCGCGTGCGGCTTGACCGGGCGCAGGTTGGCGAACAGGCCCAGCGCCTTGCGGATCGCCAGCAGGCCCTGCTCCGGGCGTACCTTGGCGTTGGGGTCGGACCACTTCGGACCGCCCACCGCACCGAGCAGGATCGCGTCGGCCTGGCGTGCGGCGTCGAGCGTGGCGGCCGGCAGCGGCTCGCCATGGCGGTCGATGGCGATGCCGCCGATGTCGTGCTCCTGGAAACGGAAGTCGTGGCCGAAGCGGCGGGCGACCGCCTCCAGCCCCGGCAGGGTGGCGGCGACGATCTCCGGGCCGATGCCGTCACCGGGGAGGACGACGATGTTCGCTTGCATGGGGGCCTCTGGGCTGGAACGGGAAGTGGGGGCGCGGCCGGGCGCGTTGCGCGCCGTGGCGTCAGTCGGTGGCCGAGGCGGTGGCCGGCTCGGCCA
>JBQGEI010000062.1:0-26619 GCA_052039535.1 Pseudoxanthomonas sp. | reverse complement strand
ATGGTCTTGGCACTGAGGGCCAGGCGCCGGGCGATCACTTCCTGTCGCATGCCCTGCACGAGGAGCATCGCCACCTCCAGCTCGCGCCGCGACAACGTGTCGAAAGGCGAGCCCTTGCCCTCCATGTTGGCCAGCGCCATGTTCTGGGCAACGCTGCTGCCGAGGTAGCGTTTTCCGGCGGCCACGTCGCGTACCGCGCGCAGCAACTCGCGCGCGTCGCCGGCCTTGCCGATGTAGCCGGAGGCGCCCACGTCGAGCAGGCGCTTGGGCAGGGGTCCGTCCTCGAGCACCGACACGATCAGCACGCGGGCGCCAAGGTCCTCGCTGACAATGCGTTCGGTCACCTCGAGGCCACTGATGCCCGGCAGGTGCAGGTCGCACAGGACCACATCGGGGCGCAGCTTGCGCAGTTGCCGCAGCGCGTCCTCCCCGGTCTCGGCTTCGCCGATGACCACCATGTCGGGCTCGGACGCGAGGATCATGCGCAGGCCGGTCCTGACCAGTGCATGGTCGTCTACCAGAAACACTCGGATGGTCATGCCGCTTCCCTTCGGTATGGCCTGCGCGGCAGCCTAGCGCCGCCTCCGGGCTGGATCAAGCGTCGGTAACCGATGTTCCGGTTGCTCCGGCAACTGCCGGAAGTCATGCCATGCGCAGGGGAAACAGGTGCAAGCGGGACTGGCGGAGAGAGTGGGATTCGAACCCACGGAAGGTTTGACCCTTCGCCGGTTTTCAAGACCGGTGCCTTAAACCGCTCGGCCATCTCTCCGATTGTTCGCCGCTACAGCAACGCCACTTCCACTACGTCGTATGACCTCTCCCCCTCACCACACCGGGGCGGGGTGCCGCCGGGTGGCGCCAGTCCGGCTTGCCCCCTGCGGCTCGTCGGCCCCGCATCGGGAGCGACCACCCGCAGCGTCACTCCGCACCGCCGTGCCGCTCCACGCCTGGTGCCGGGTATCCGGTTCCGGTTGCGCGACGCCGCGCACGGGATTGTCGCATGGGACGGCGTGGGTCAGCTTGCCAGGGCCAGCGGCTCCCCGCCCGCCTGGGCGTTGCCGCAGTTGCCGCAATCCAGGCGCGAGGATTCGATCTGCCCGGGGAGATGCTCGGCCAGGAAGTCGATGAACACGCGCACCGCCGGCAGCAACCCGCGACGCGAGGCGAATACCGCATGGCAGATGCCCTGCGGCAGCGACCACTCGGGCAGCACGACCTCCAGCTCGCCCTTGCGTACCGCCTCGGCGCACACGGTTTCCGGCAGCATCGTGATGCCGAAGCCGTCCTTGACCATCGATTGCAGCAGCGGGAAATCAAAGCCGGACACGCGCGGCTGGAGGTTGTCCACGCGCCGCACCTCGCCGTTGGGGCCATGCAGCTCCCAGCGCTGGTGCGCCTCGTCCTCGTGCATGCTCATGGTCAGGTGCGAGGCGAGGTCTTCCGGCGCCTTGGGGCGCCCGGCGCGATCCAGGTACCCGGGGCTGGCGACCAGCAGTTCCTGGATCTGGCCGAAGCTGCGCATCACCAGGCTGCCATCGTCATCCAACCGGGTGCGCACGCGCAGCGCCACGTCGAAGCCTTCGTTGATGAGGTCGACCCGGCGGTTGTTGACGTGCAACTGGAGGCGGACCTTCGGGTACTGCTCCAGGAACCTGGGCAGCAGCTTGGGCAACTGCTGCTGGGCCAGTGCCACCGGTACGCTCACCCGCACCAGGCCACGAGGCTCCGCGCTGAGCCGGTCCACCACTTCGCGCGCGGCCTGCGCCTCGGTGAGCATCGTCTGCGCATGTCGATACACGCTCATGCCCACATCAGTGACGGCGAAGCGGCGCGTGGAGCGCTGCAGAAGGCGAACGCCGAGATCGTTTTCCAGCTGGCTGATGCGGCGGCTCAGGCGCGACTTGGGAATGCCGAGCGCGCGTTCGGCAGCCGCGAAACCGCCGTGTTCCACAACCATGGCGAAGTAGTAGAGATCGTTGAGGTCCTGCATGGGTGGCTCCACCTGCGCAACAGATGGTGTCATCTAAGCACCTTTATCCCACCTGCGCAACGATGGAGACTGCCGACCTCCCGCGGCGATGCCGCCACGCCGGTGACCCTCCATGAAGATCCTGCACCTTGACTCCAGCGCCCTTGGCGCCAACTCCGTCAGCCGCGAACTCAGTGCCGCAGTGGTCGCAAAGCTGCGCCAGCATCCGGGCGCACAGGTCGATTACCGCGACCTCGACGCGCAGCCGCTGCCCCACCTGACCGGGGCCAGCCTCGCAGGCGCCGACGGGGTACAGGCGGCCGACGCCGAGCGGGTGCTGGAGCAGTTCCTGGGGGCGGATGTCGTGGTGATCGGGGTGCCGATGTACAACTTCGGCATCCCCTCCACGCTGAAGGCCTGGATCGACCGCATCGCCGTGGCCGGACGCACCTTCCGTTACACCGCAAGCGGGCCCGAGGGCCTGGCCGGTGGGCGCCAGGTCATCATCGCCAGCGCGCGCGGCGGCGTGCATACAGGCGCAGCGACGGATTTCCAGGAACCCTACCTGCGCCAGGTGTTCGCCTTCATCGGTATCGACGACGTCCGGTTCGTGCGCGCCGAGGGCGTGGCGTTCTCCCCCGACCACCGGGCCCGTGCGCTGGAGGCGGCCCGCGACCAGATCGCCGCCATGTCGCCGCCCCAGGCGATCACCGCCTGAGGCAGGGCCGCCGGCCGGCCCATCGCCCGGCCGCCCCGGTCAGGCGATACGCGTGAGGCCGCCCATGTACGGCTGCAACACCGACGGGACGTCGATCGTTCCGTCCGCGTTCTGGTAGTTCTCCATCACCGCGATCAGCGCCCGGCCGACGGCCACGCCCGAGCCATTGAGCGTGGTCACCAGTTCCGGCTTGCCGCTGGCGGGGTTGCGCCAGCGCGCCTGCATGCGTCGGGCCTGGAAATCGCCGCAATCCGAGCACGAGGAGATCTCGCGGTAGGTCTGCTGCGAGGGCAGCCACACCTCCAGGTCGAAGGTCCGGCGCGCCGAGAACCCCATGTCGCCAGTGCACAGCAGCATGCGGCGGTAAGGCAGGCCGAGCTTTTCCAGCACCGCCTCGGCCGCCCGCGTCATGCGCTCGTGCTCGGCTTCGCCGTGCTCGGCGGACACCACCGACACCAGCTCGACCTTCTCGAACTGGTGCTGGCGGATCATGCCGCGGGTGTCGCGTCCGCCGCTGCCGGCCTCGGAGCGGAAACACATCGAATGGGCGGTCATGCGCAAGGGCAGCTGCTCGGGCGACAGGATGGTGTCGCGCACGATGTTGGTCAGCGGCACTTCAGAGGTCGGGATCAGGTAGCGGCGGTGCTCGCCCAGCTCGGTGGAGAACAGGTCCTCCTCGAACTTGGGCAGCTGCCCGGTGCCGCGCAGCGAGTCGGCATTGACGATCACCGGCACATTGACCTCTTCGTATCCATGCTCCCCGGTGTGCAGGTCGAGCATGAACTGGGCCAGGGCCCGGTGCAGGCGTGCCAGCTGGCCGCGCAGCACGGTGAAGCGCGCGCCGCTGAGCTTGGCGGCGGTGTCCGCGTCGAGCCAGCCGTTGCGCGCGCCCAGCTCGACATGGTCCAGCACCTGGAAATCGAACGTGCGCGGCGTGCCCTTGCGGTACTGCTCCACGTTGCCCGTCTCGTCCCCGCCTACCGGCACGTCGTCGGCCGGAAGGTTCGGGATGCCCTGGGTGATGGCGTCCAGGCCGGCACGGATCTCCTCCAGGCGTGCCTCGGACGCCTTGAGCTCGTCGCCCAGGCCGGCCACCTCGGCCAGCAACGGGGCCACGTCCTCGCCCCGGGCCTTGGCTTGGCCGATGGCCTTGGACCGGGTGTTTCGCAGGTTCTGCAGCTCCTGGGTACGCACCTGGATGGCCTTGCGTTCGGACTCGAGCAACTCCAGCGCGGCGGTGTCGAGGTGGTAACCGCGGGTCGCCAGGCGCTGGGCCAGGGCGGTGGTCTGGGAACGGAGCAGCGAGGGGTCGAGCATTGTCTGGGCCGGGACACGGGAAGGTGCGCATTATCGCCAATCGGCGCAGCCAGTGCCCGCGCCGGGCGGCGGCCGTATGCCAGAATCGGGCGCTCCGCCACTCGCCTGCCCTGCATGAGCCGAACCCGAGAACATCCTGCACGTTCCCTGCGCGACATCGCCGGCGGACGCTGGACGCTGGTCGTTGCCGCCTTCGCGCTGGGCTGGGTCGGGTTCCTGCTGGTGATCACCCGGGAGTCGTCGGAGCCGGCCATTGGCGAGGCGGCCCCGGCCGTGGCCCTGGCCACCGTCCAGGGCGAGCCGCTTCCGGCCCCCATGCCGGCCGGAAGCGAGCCCCCGCTGCAGCGCTCCACGGGGGACGATGAGGCTCGCCTGGTGGAAGAGCCACCGCCGCCACCGCCGCCGGTCGAGGCGCAACCGGTACCGCTGCCCCCGGCGACGGATCCGCCTGCCCCTTCCATTCCCCAGGCGGCCCAGGCTCCGGAACTGCTCGCGGACCAGGAAGCCCCCCGATACCCCGCCTCGTCACTGCGCCGCGGCGAGAGCGGCACGGTGGTGCTGCGCGTGCAGGTGGACGCGGCAGGCCGCGCCGGCGACGTGGAGATCATCGAACGCAGCGGCTCCCGCGCGCTGGACCGCTCTGCCGCCGAAGCGGCCTTGCGCTGGCGCTTCAAGCCTGCACTGGATGATGCGGGTCGGCCGGTCCCCGGAGAGGCGGTCGTGCCGGTGGAATTCCAGCCGCGCTAGACGCATCGCTCACGGCACTGAACGATTCGGTGGAGTTGTCGGCGGTTCATCGCTTTACGACCCCGTGCACACATGGGCGTGGCCAGACTCGGATCCGTGGACAACGAACCGAGGAGTCGCGCAATGGCCACCATCCTGGACCGGGAACACGATCGCGCCGCCACCGCCGGCGAGTCGCCGCGCCGCACGTCGCCAGTGCTTGTGGGTGCACTGACCGTGTCGCTGCTCGCTCTGGCCGTGGCATGGAATGCGCGGCGGGATGCCGGCACCGAAACCGCTCCGCTGGTGGATGCCAGCTCCACCGCACCGGCGATACGGGAAGAAGTACGTGCGCCCTCAGCCCCGCGCGCCGCGACGCCCGCGCGTACCGAGGCGCGCATCGACCGCGCCCCGCGGCCGCTGGCCGGCAATCCGGTGCCCAGCTACCCGCGCGCCGCGCTGCGCAACGGCAGCGAGGGCAACGTGGTGCTGAACATCGTGGTCGGCACCGATGGCCTGCCCATGGACGTGCAGGTGGTCGAACGCGGTGGCACCCGCGACCGCGCGTTCGACCGCGCGGCGGTCGAGGCGGCGCGCCAGTGGCGCTTCGAACCGGCGCTGCGGGATGGCGAGGCGGTCCCGTCCACGGTCCGCCTGCCGATCGAGTTCCGTCGCAGTTGAACCCGCGCCCCGGTGGGTATCAGCCCGCCGGGGCCGCCAGCCCGAATCCGCAGCCGCGCGCCAGCGCGTCAAATCCCGGAAATGAGGTGGCGACCGTGGCGATGTCGCGGATGCGCACCTCGCCAGCCGCCCGTTGCCCGGCGACAGAAAACGACATCGCGATGCGATGGTCGTGCTGGCTTTCGATGGTACCGCCGTGCATCGGCCCGGGGTGGATCGTGCCGCCATCGTCGGTCTCGTCCACCCTTACCCCGAGCGTCCGCAGGCCGCCAGCCATCGCGGCCAGGCGATCGGACTCCTTGACCCGCAGCTCGCCTGCCCCGCGCACGACCGTCGGCCCATCGGCACACGCCGCGGCGATGAACAGTGCGGGGAACTCGTCGATCATGTCGGGTACCAGCGCCTCGGGCACTTCGATCCCGTGCAGTGGCGCATGCCGCACGATCAGGTCCGCCACCGGCTCGCCACCGTGGGTGGCCGGATTCTCCTCGGCAATGTCGGCGCCCATCAGTCGCAACGCATGCAGCAGGCCGGTGCGGCGGGGATTGAGTCCGACGGCCTTCAGCCGCAACTCCGAGCCGGGCACGATGCTGGCGGCGACAAGGAAGAACGCGGCCGAGGAGAAATCGGCCGGCACGGCGATGTGGGTGGCGCGCAGGCGCTGGCCGCCCAGCAGGCGGGCGCGACCGGGCGAGAATTCGATATCCACCCCGAAGGCCGCCAGCATGCGCTCGGTGTAGTCACGCGTCGGATGCGGCTCGACGACGGTGGTGTATCCCTCCGCATACAGCCCTGCCAACAGCAGGGCGGACTTCACCTGGGCGCTGGCGACCGGGAGCGTGTAGTCGATGCCCTTCAGCGACTGGCCACCATGGATCCGCAGCGGTGGCGTGCCGTTGTCGCCGGTCTCGATGCGCGCACCCATGCGCGCGAGCGGCTCGGTCACCCGCCGCATCGGCCGCTTGGAGAGCGAGGCGTCGCCCACCAGCACGCTGTCGAAGGCCTGCCCCGCCATCAGCCCCGCGAGTAGCCGCATGCCGGTGCCCGCGTTGCCGCAATCCAGCTCGCCAGCGGCCGCGACCAGCCCGTCCACGCCCACCCCGTGCACTACGCGGCGCGATGCCGATGGCGTTTCGATCCGCACGCCGAGGCGCTCGAAGATCGCGGCCGTCGCGCGGGTGTCCTCGCCTTCGAGGAAGCCGTCGATGGTCGAGGTGCCGTCGGCCAGCGCGGCGAACATCACCGCCCGGTGGGACACGGACTTGTCGCCCGGAATCTCCAGCGTGCCGCGCAGCGGCCGCCCGGCGGTTGCGATCCAGTGTTGCGGGGACTGCGACATCACTTCTCCAGTGCTTGCGCGGCGGCGCGGTGCCGCCGGTTGGGAATCAGGGCACGGCGACCGGATAGGACCCGAGCACCTTGATCTTCGCCACGTGCTGCTCCAGCTCCGACAGCGCCTGCTTCATCGCCTGGTCTTCGACATGGCCGGCCAGGTCGATGAAGAACGCGTACTCCCACTTGGCCTGGTGCGAAGGGCGCGACTCGATCCGGTTCATGCTCACGCCATGGCGCGCGAACGGGCTGAGCACGTCGAACAGCGCGCCGGGCTTGTCGTGGATGAACACCAGCACCGAGGTGCGGTCGTGCCCGGACGGCGGGAACAGGCTGCGCCCGATCACCAGGAAGCGCGTGGTGTTGTCGCGGTCGTCCTGGATGGGGCTCATGATGACCTTCTTCAGGCCGTAGACGTGGGCCGCGCTCTCGCCGGCGATGGCCGCCGCGTCGTCGGCACCGCGCGCGCGTCGTGCCCCCTCGGCGTTGCTCGACACCGGCACCTTCTCGGCCCGCGGCAGGTTGGCGCGCAGCCAGCCGGCGGTCTGGGCGAACGCCTGCGGATGGGCGTAGATGCGCTCGCTCTCCTCGATCCGCCCGCTGCGCGACAGGAGGAACTGGTGCACCTTCAGCTCCACCTCGCCGCAGATCTTCAGCGGCGAGGTCAGGAACATGTCCAGCGTGACCTGGATGGTGCCCTGCCCCGAGTTCTCCACCGGGACCACGCCGAAATCCGCGTTGCCGGCGGCCACCTCCTGGAACACCTCTTCGATGCTGCCCAGCGGCAACCCGTGCGCCGAGCGCCCGAAATGTTTCAGCACCGCCTGCTGGCTGAAGGTGCCCTCCGGGCCGAGGTAGCCGATCTTGAGCGGCTCCTGCTGCGCCAGGCACGCGGACATGATCTCGCGGAACACGTGCACCAGGACCTCGTCCGACAGCGGACCCTCGTTGCGGTCCACCACCATCCGCAACACCTGGGCCTCGCGCTCGGGACGGTAATAGTCCACCGCCGCGGCCAGCTTGCCCTTGGCCTTGCCCACCTGCAGCGCGAAGCCCGCACGCTCGGCGATCAGTTCCTGGATGCGGCGGTCGATGCCGTCGATCTGGGCGCGGACGTCGGCAAGATCCGGTCGCGCGGCCGGTTCGGCGACACCGCCCTTGCGCGCGGTCTTGCCGCCGGGGAGGGGCGCCGGCTTGGTTGCAGTGGTTTTCTTGCGGGAGGCCATCAGGGGATCCGTGTTCGTGGCGGCGGCCGTTCGCGGCGCGCCGGGGTCTCAGCCGTGGCGGCGCTGGAAGTCGGCCATGAAGTCGACCAGTGCGCGTGCGCCTTCCAGCGGCATGGCGTTGTACAGCGACGCCCGCAGGCCGCCCACCGCCTTGTGGCCCTTGAGCGCCAGCAGCCCGGCCTGGCGCGATTCGGCGACGAACCGCGCGGTCAGGGCCTCGTCGGCCAGGAAGAACGGGATGTTCATGCGCGAACGCACCGCCGGGGCGACCTCGTTGCGGTAGAAGCCGTCGGAGCCGTCGATGGCGCCGTAGACCAGTGCCGCCTTGGCGGCGTTGCGGCGGGCGAACTCCTCCACCCCGCCCTCCTCGAGCATCCACCGCACCGTCAGTCCCAGCAGGTACCAGTTCCACGTCGGCGGCGTGTTGAGCATCGAGTCGCGCGCGGCATGGGAGGCATAGGTGAAGATGTCCGCGCGCGGCTGCCCGGCGCGCTCGAGCAGGTCGCGCCGCACCACCACCACCGAGATGCCCACCGGTCCAAGGTTCTTCTGGGCACCGGCGTAGATCACACCGTAGCGCGACACATCCACCGGCTCGGAGGCGATGGACGAGCTGAAGTCGGCGAACAGGGGCACCGTGCCGACGTCCGGCACTTCACGGAACTCGACCCCGTGGATGGTCTCGTTGGCGGTGACATGGACATAGGCCGCGTCCGCGCTGAGCGACCAGGACCCGCGCGGCGGGATGTCACGGAAGCCACCGGCCTCGCTGCTGGCGGCAACGTGCACGTTGACGTAGGGCGTGACCTGGCGAACCGCGGTCTTGCCCCAGTGGCCGGTGACCACGTAGTCGACGGTCTGGCCGGGGCTGGCGAAGTTCAGCGCCAGCAGCGCCTGCTGGGTGGTGGCGCCCCCGGCCAGGAACAGCACCGCGTACCCGTCGGGGATCGACATGAGGGCGCGCAGGTCGGCCTCGGCCCGTGCCGCCACCTCCATGAACTCGGCGCCGCGGTGGCTCAGTTCGACGATCGACGCGCCCACCCCGTTCCAGTCCAGCATCTCGGCCTGCGCCTGGCGCAGGACCGCTTCCGGCAAGGTCGCAGGGCCGGCACTGAAGTTGTACGCGCGCGTCATGAAGCACCCATAACAGGAGGGCCCGTAGTATGCCGCAGCGTACAGGTTGCGGGCGCAACCAAGCCCGGCCACCGGCACGCGGGAACCATGCCGCTGCCGCGGTTGTCGCAACCCCCGATCGGCCTCTGGAAAATCTGCCATGCGCTCCCCTTTCCCGCCCCGCATCCCCGCCAGCGAGATCACCGACGAGGGCGTCTACCGGGACCGCCGGCGCCTGCTCGGCGCGATGGCCAGCGCGCCCCTGCTCGGCCTGGCCGGCTGTGCCGACGCCGAGCCGCCCCCACCACCGCCCGCCGGGCGCGTGAGCGTCGCCCAGGCGCGCGCCGGGTTCGTCACCGACGAGGCGCTGACCCGCTACGAGGACGTCACCACCTACAACAACTTCTACGAGTTCGGCACCAGCAAGGAGGATCCCTCGCGCGCGGCGAAGACCCTGCGCACCTCGCCCTGGTCGGTGGTGGTCGACGGCCAGTGCGCGAAACCGGGCACGATCGGCCTGGAGGACCTGCTGCGCGGCATCGCCGCCGAGGACCGGACCTACCGCCTGCGCTGCGTGGAAGGCTGGTCGATGGTGATCCCGTGGACCGGCGTGCCGCTGGGCTCGGTGCTCAGGCGCTTCGAGCCGAACTCCAGGGCGAAGTACGTGGCTTTCACCACCCTGGCCGATCCGAAGCAGATGCCTGGCCTCCGCTACCGCTCGATCGACTGGCCCTACCGCGAGGGCCTGCGCATCGACGAGGCCATGCATCCGCTGACGCTGCTGGCGACCGGCCTGTACGGCAAGGCGCTGCCGCAGCAGAACGGTGCCCCGCTGCGACTGGTGGTCCCGTGGAAGTACGGGTTCAAGTCGATCAAGTCGATCGTCGCCATCCACTTCACCGAGCGCATGCCCAGGACCGCGTGGAACGACTTGCAGCCGTCGGAGTACGGCTTCTTCTCCAACGTCAATCCGGCCGTGGACCATCCGCGCTGGAGCCAGAAGACCGAACGGCGCATCGCCGGCACGCGCAACAAGCTGTTCGCGGGGCGGATCCCGACCCTGCCCTTCAACGGATACGCGGAGCAGGTCGCCTCGATGTACACCGGGATGGACCTGCGCAAGTGGTACTGAAGGGCGCGTCCGTCGCTCCGGCGCCACGCGTGCCGGCGCCCAAGCGCGGCCTGGTGGCGGCCAAGACACTGGTGCACGCCGCCGCTGTGGCGCCCGCAGCATGGCTGGGATGGCGCATCGCGCAGGTGTGGCGCACCGGCAGCGACGTGCTGGGCGCCGACCCGGTGGCGGCGATCGAGCACGAAACCGGCCTGTGGGCACTGCGCCTGCTGCTCGTGACCCTGGCCATCACTCCGCTGCGCCGCCTGACCGGGCAGCCCATGCTGCTGCAGTTCCGCCGCATGCTCGGCCTGTACGCCTTCTTCTATGCCTGCCTGCACCTGTCGGCCTATCTCGTGCTGGACCTGGGCGGATACTGGGTCCAGCTGTTCGAGGACGTCGCCAAGCGCCCTTACATCACCGTCGGCTTCCTCGCCTGGTTGTTGCTGGTCCCGCTGGCGGTGACATCCACCCGGGGCTGGATGCGCCGCCTTGGACGGCGCTGGGGGCAACTGCACCGCGCGGTCTACGCGGTGGGCGTGCTGGCGGTCCTGCATTTCTGGTGGCTGGTCAAATCCGACATCCGCGAGCCGGCGGCCTATGCCGCCATCCTCGCGGTGCTGCTCGGATGGCGCCTGGTCGTGCGGCTCAGGGCGCGCCGAACCACAGCAGCGCGCTGAGCACCGCGGCCAGCAGGATCGCCGCCAGCAGCAGCCACGGCAGGCGCACGCCGCGGCGTACCGGCGCTGCGGGCACCGGCACCGGCGTCACCGTCCCGGCACTCGTGCGGGCCGCGGGGACCGGCGCGTGCGGGCACTCGACGACGAACCGGTGCTGTCCGTCGAACACGATCTGGTCGCCGGCCGCCAGCACCGCATCGCGCACGGCCACGCCATTGACCACGCTGCCCTCGGTCGATCCCAGGTCGCGCAGCAGCACCTGGCTTCCCGAGCGCTCCAGCACCGCGTGCCGCGCTGCGAACGAGGGCACGTCGATATGGATGTCGGCCTCGCGTGCCGACCCCACCAGCCGCGCCGGCCCTAGGGTGAAGCTGCGCCCGTGGTGCGGGCCTCCGACGCCGCGCAGGACCATGCACGGATCGCCGGCCGCCGCGTCCTCGGCGGCCGGCGGGGCCGCGGCCGGCCGCGGTCCCGCGCGCACCAGCAGCTCCGCCCCGTCGGCATAGACCGCGTCGCCTGCGCGCAGCAACGCCATGCGCCGCACCGGCCGTCCATTGACGTGGATGCCACGCGCGCCATTGGCGACCTGCAACCACAGCCCGCGCCGGTCGACGCAGAACTGCGCGAGCAGGGCACCGGCGACGGCGTCGCCCAGGCCGAGGGTGCCGTTGGCCTGGCGGACCAGCCGCAGGACCCCGGGGGCGAGCGGATGGTCGGGGTGCTGGCGGTTGCTGAAGTGCAGGTGCAGTGCGTGTTCGTGCATGCGTGGCAGACTATCAGCGCATTCGCGCCAGCCGCCAGTTCCGCTTGCGGCCGCGTCCCTTTCCCCAGCTGGAGTTGGCACTTGTCCCGCATCGACATCGAGCACCCCCATTCGCGCACGCCGGCGCAGGTCCGCCAGGCGGTGGACGACATCGCCGCAAAGCTGCAGGAGCGCCATGGGCTGGCGGCGGCGTGGGAGGGCGACGTGCTGCGGCTGGAGGGGCCCGGCATAGACGGGACGATCGAGGCACTGCCCGGCCGGGTCCGGGTGAAGGCCGAGCTCGGGTTCCTCTTCGCCGCGCTGCAGGGACTGGTGGAGTCGGAGATCCGCCGGGTCCTGGCGGAGAAACTGGACTGACGGATCACACTGCCTTGCCGGAGCGCCGCGGATAGTGCCGGGTGCCACCCACACCCGCGAGGACCCGGTCATGACCGTCGACAACCGCCACCGCGACACCCCGAGCGCCGCCGACATGCAGGCACAGGCCGGTCGTTTCGCCCGCGAACTGGGCGAATCCGCCCAGCAGGTCTGGCTGGCGGGGATCGGTGCCCTGGCGCGTGCACAGAACGAGGGCAGTCGCCTGTTCGAGCAGCTCGCCGAGGAAGGACGCGCCGTGGGTGACGGCCAGGGCCATGCGGCCGACAGCGGCGCCGCGGCCCGCCTTGAGGGCCTGCGCCAGGCGCTGGACGGGGCCCTGGGACGGGCCACGGCCAAGGCCAACGAGGCCTGGGACAGCGTCGGACGCGCCTTCGAGAACCGGGTCCAGCAGGCGCTCAAGCAGATGGACGTACCGACCCGCGAGGACCTGGACGCGCTGGGCGTTCGCATCGACGCCCTCACCCGCGAGCTGCAGGTGCGCACCGCCGCCAGCCACGCTGCCGCCAGCCATGCCGCCTCGGCGGCGGCGTCCAGCGCCGTGCTCGGCGCCCGGTCGTCGGCCGAAAGCCCGGCCGCCCTTTCACCGGGCGCCCCGGCTGCGCAGGCCGGGACCACCGCCGGGGCGACGCCGCCTTCGCCCCATCCGGACGCCGGGATCGGTTGACACAGCATTCCAGCGATGCGACGGCCGGAATGTTGCAAAGCACAAAACGGTTGGGCAGAATCGGAACCGGCCCGCCAGTCCACTCGCCGTTTGCTCCCCTCCCCTCTCGGCTTTCGGACTGGCGGGCCTTTTCGTGCCCGCCATCCGGGTTGAACGGCGGCCGTGTACCATCGCCGCGGGGAAAGGGAAAACTCAGGTAACTCCGCATGTCTGGCTGGATCCCGGGAGCTGCGCTGGCACTGCTCGTTGCAGCCGCAGGATTGCCATACGTGTGGCTGGTGCGACGTGCCAGCCACCTGCAGATCGCAGGCATGCGCGCGCTTGCCGCCCTGCGCTGGCGCGAATTCTCCACACTGGTAGGCCAGGCGATGCAGCAGCGCGGCCTGCGCGATGCCGGGCGTGACGGCGACGGCGCCTCGCGGGAAGGTGCCAGCAGCCGGATGCTGATGACCGACGGACGTGATCGCTGGCTGCTGTCATGCAAGCATGGCCTGGCCTACCGCCTCGGGCGCGGCCACGTGGAGGAGCTCGCCGGCGAGATGGACCTGGCGGGCGCCCGCCACGGCATCCTCCTGACCGAGGGACGTGCCATGCGCGAAGCACTTTCCGCGGCCGTGGAGCAGGATATCGAGGTCGTCGACGGCCGCCGCCTGTGGGCGCTGGTGCGCCCGCACCTGCCCGCCGCCACCCGCGCCCAGGTCGAGGCGCTGGCCGATACCCGCGCCCGCACCGAGGTCTGGGCGGTGATCCTCGCGGCCGTCGTCCTGGGCGCCGCCGCGATGTTCCTGCCGCCTTCGTTCACGCCGGACCGGCCCTCGGCCCGCGAGCCCGCGCCCACAGGAGCACCAGCGGCCGCGCCGGTGGCCAGCCCGTTGCCGCCGGAGCCGGAACCGCTGCCCGAAGATGCCGATATCGAGGCATACCCCGACGCGGACACCCTCCTGCGTTACCAGGGCGAGGTGGCCCGCGCGGTGTCACATCTGCCCGGCGTACAGCGTGCGCACTGGCTGACCGGCGCCACCCTCGTGGTCAACCGCACCGGCAGCATCGAGGCGATCTGGCCACTGCTGTGTGCCGAACTGGAGCGTTATCCGGCGCTGCGGACGACCCGGGTACAGCTCAACCCGCGTCCGGGCGATGAAGAGCCGGTGCGCTGGCGGCAGTGCCGCACCCAGTAGGCGCGGCCCTGCCCGGCTGCGGCGGACAAGAAAAGGGCGGCCCGAAGGCCGCCCTTTGTTTTCCCCGCCGATGATCGCCTGTCAGGGCGCCGGCGTGGTGCCTGCGTCGGCACCGGAGGCCGGCACGTCAACGATATCGCCCGGGGCCACCTCGTCCTCCACATCGTCAAGCGAGGCATCGACGCGCTCGACGGCCTTCAGCGACTCGCCCTCGCCCAGGCGGATGAGGGTCACGCCCTGGGTGTTGCGGCCCACCTGCGAGATTTCCGAAGCCCGCGTGCGCACCAGGGTGCCGCCGTCGGAGATCAGCAGCACCTCGTGCTGCCCGGACAGCTGGATCGCCCCGACCAGGCGGCCGTTGCGCTCGCTGGTCTGGATCGCGATCACGCCCTGGGTCCCACGCCCCTTCTTCGGGTACTCGGTCAGCGGGGTGCGCTTGCCGAAACCGCGCTGGCTGGCGGTGAGGATGTCGCCGTCGCCCTCGGGCACCACCAGGCTCACCACGTCCTCGCCGGCGGCCAGGCGGATGCCCCGCACGCCGGTGGCGGTACGCCCCATCGCACGGACCTCCGATTCGTCGAAACGCACGGCCTTGCCGTTGGAGGCAAACAGCATGACGTCGCGGGCGCCGTCGGTCAGCGCCACGTCCACCAGGGCATCGCCGTCCTCCAGGTTGATCGCGATCTTGCCGCGCGCCAGGCGGAACGCGAACTCGGTGAGCGGGGTCTTCTTGACCGTGCCGTTGCGGGTGGCGAAGAACACGTGGAATCCCTCGGCGTACTCGCGCACCGGCAGCACCGCCTGCACGCGCTCGCCCTGCTCCAGCGGGATCCAGTTGATGATCGGCCGGCCGCGCGCGTTGGAGCCGGCCTCCGGCAGCTGGTGCACCGGCAACCAGAACACCTTGCCGCTGCTGGTGAACGTCAGCAGGGTGTCGTGCGTGTTGACCAGCCACAGCCGGTCGATGAAATCCTCGTCCTTGGTGGCCGCGGCACTGCGTCCGCGACCGCCGCGCTTCTGCGCCCGATAGGCCGATACCGGCTGGCGCTTGGCGTAGCCGGCGTGCGACAGGGTCACCACCACGTCTTCCGGCGCGATCAGGTCGAGGATGTCGAGGTCTTCCTCGCTGGCGCGGATCTCGCTGCGGCGGGCATCGCCGAACTCCGCCCGCACTTCGCCCAGCTCGGTGCGGATCACCTGGCGCAGCACCTCCGGGTCCTCGAGGATCTCGATCAGGCCGCGGATGGTGTCCAGCAGCTGGCGGTACTCCTCGGTGAGCTTGTCCTGCTCCAGGCCGGTCAGGCGATGCAGGCGCATCTCCAGGATCTGCTGCGCCTGGACCTCGGTCAGCTGGTACAGCCCCTCCACCAGGCCCACGCCCGCCGGCAGGTCGTCCGGCTTGGACGCCTCGGCGCCGGTGGCGGCCAGCAGCGCGCCGACCAGCCCCGGCTCCCAGGTGCGGCCGAGCATGCGCTCCTTGGCCACCTGCGGGTTGTCCGAGGTCTTGATCAGCTCGATCATCTCGTCGATGTTGGCCAGCGCGACGGTCAGGCCTTCCAGCACGTGGGCGCGGGCCCGGGCCTTGCGCAGCTCGAAGATGGTGCGACGGGTGACCACCTCGCGGCGGTGGCGCAGGAAGGCCTCGAGGATCTGCTTGAGGTTCACCAGCTGCGGGCGACCGTCGACCAGCGCCACCATGTTGATGCCGAACACCGACTCCAGCTGGGTCTGCTGGTAGAGGTTGTTGAGGACCACCTCGGCCGATTCGCCGCGCTTGACCTCGATGTAGATGCGCATGCCGTCCTTGTCGGACTCGTCGCGCAGTTCCGAGATGCCCTCGAGCTTCTTCTCCTTGACCAGCTCGGCGATCTTCTCGATCAGCCGCGCCTTGTTCACCTGGTAGGGAATCTCGGTGACGATGATCGACTCGCGGCCGTTGTCGGCCACCTCGACCTCCGCCTTGGCGCGCATGCGCACGCGGCCGCGGCCGGTGCGATAGGCCAGCTGGATGCCGCCGACGCCGTTGATGATGCCGGCGGTGGGGAAATCCGGGCCCGGGATGTACTGCATCAGGCCGTCGATATCCAGGTCGGGTGCGTCGATCAGCGCCAGCAGGCCGTCGATCACCTCGGTGAGGTTGTGCGGCGGGATGTTGGTGGCCATGCCCACGGCAATACCGGCCGAACCGTTCACCAGCAGGTTCGGGAACCGCGTCGGCATCACCGACGGCTCCAGCTCCTTCTCATCGTAGTTGGGCTGGAAATCGACGGTTTCCTTGTCGATGTCGGCCATCAGCTCGTGCGTGAGGCGCGACATGCGCGCCTCGGTGTAACGCATCGCCGCGGCCGAATCGCCGTCCACCGAGCCGAAGTTGCCCTGCCCGTCCACCAGCAGGTAGCGCAGCGAGAACGGCTGCGCCATGCGCACCAGGGTGTCGTACACCGACTGGTCGCCATGCGGGTGGTACTTGCCGATCACGTCACCGACGATACGTGCGGACTTGTAATAAGGCTTGTTGCTGTGCGCGCCAAGTTCGTTCATGGCGAAGAGCACGCGGCGATGCACCGGCTTCAGGCCATCGCGCACATCCGGCAGCGCACGCCCGACGATCACGCTCATGGCGTAATCGAGGTAACTGCGGCGCATCTCGTCTTCCAGGTTTACCGGGATGATTTCTTTGGCGAGATCGGTCATCTGGACTCTTCGGCTGGAACGGTCGGCGCCGCCCGTGCCAGTGGCTTCGGGAGGCGCTGCGGGAGGACTCCACGCAAGCGCGCGAGTATAGCACGCACGGCCGCCGGCCTGCCCTTGTTTGCGCGCAGAAACAAGCACTTGCGCCGCCAAACGTGGTGGCGCGACGGACCCGCCCGGCAGGCCGCATGAACCCGGACACCATCAACCGGACGCCGGCTCCGGCCTGGCCAAGCCGCTGCGCCGGGTGCTGCGGGCCCGTGCCGGGGAAATCAGCTGCGAGACGCGGCACCTGCTCCGTGACCCGGGCCTCGCCTTCCCCTGGTGATGCCCGTGGTCCGGTACGCGCTGATCGCGCCGCTGGCGGCCGGCGGCGAGACGTGGGCACCGGACACCGCTGCGTACCTGTCCGCCGCCTTCGCGGTGATGGCGGCCAGGATGCCGGGGACGTCCGGGAGCGGCGCCTCGCTGGCGATGGACGGGAGCGGCCTGCTGCGGCACCGGCCGGGGCGTGTGCAACCACGCCCCGGCCGGTGCTGGCGCACACGGGTGGGCGGGATCCCGGCGGGCCGCGATCACGCGCCTCAGGCGGCGAACAGGCCCCGCATCCTCGCGACATCCGGATGCTCGACCACCCCACGCTCGGTCACGATCGCGTCGATCAGCTCCGCCGGGGTCACGTCGAACACCGGGTTCCACGCGGCGATGCCCTCGGACACCGTGCGCACGCCGCCCAGGCCGTGGAGCTCGCCCGGGTCGCGCTGCTCGATCTCGATCGCCTCGCCGCTGGCGGTGTCCAGGTCAACGGTCGAGGACGGTGCGACCACCATGAACTTCACCCCGTGGTGCCGGGCGGCAATGGCCAGCTGGTAGGTACCGATCTTGTTGGCGGTGTCGCCGTTGGCGCAGATGCGGTCCGCGCCGACCACGACCCACTGCACCGCCCCGGTCTTCATCAGGTGGGCGGCGGCCGAATCGGCGATCAGGGTGGCATCGATGCCGTCCTGCTGCAGTTCCCATACGGTCAGCCGCGCGCCCTGCAGCCAGGGCCGGGTCTCGCCCGCATACACCTTGCCGATCCGGCCTTCGGCCATGCCGGCGCGGATCACGCCCAACGCGGTGCCGAAGCCGGCCGTAGCCAGCGAACCGGTGTTGCAGTGGGTCAGCACGCCGCTGCCAGGCGCGATCAGGCCGGCGCCCAGCGCGCCCATGTGGCGGTTGGCCGCCAGGTCTTCCGCGGCAATGGCCTGCGCCTCGCGTCCGGCCACCTCGCGCCAGTCCGCGCCGGCGGCCGCCAGCGCACGGCGCATGCGCGCCAGTGCCCAGGCCAGGTTGACCGCGGTTGGACGCGCGGCGTTGAGCCGCTGCAGCGCCGGCTCGAGCTTCTGCAGCGCACCGGCACCGTCTTCGGCCTCCACCGTGCGGGACGCCAGCACCACGCCCCAGGCGGCAGCGATGCCGATGGCCGGCGCGCCGCGCACGGCCAGGTCGCGGATCGCCTGGGCGACCTCGTCGCTGTCATGGCAGGTGACGTGCTCCACCGCGAACGGCAGCTTGCGCTGGTCCAGCAGCTCCAGGGCCTCCCCGGTCCACAGGATCGGGCGGATGTGGTCGTAACGGTCGAAGTCGAAGGGAATGTCCATGGCCGCATTCTAGCGGCGCGCCGCTAGTCGACCGCGAACTTCGCGCGGCAGCCGTCCGACACCCAGATCCCGCCTGCGTCCCAGCCCCAGCTGCTGCCGTAGCCGCAAGGTGCGCCGGAAAGCTGCTCGACCAGTTCCACCGAGCGTTCCACCGTGGTGCCGCAGCTGCGCCGCTGGCGGTCGCGGGACTCGCAGACCAGCAGCCGCGGACCCGGCGGGAAGCCGCCTGCCGCATCGCCCACTTCGAACTCGCCCTTGCAGCCGCGCGACACCAGGATCTGGTTGCGACCCACGTCCCAGCTTTCGCCGCGGCGACATGGCGCGCGCGACAGCTCGCGCAGCAACCGCACCGGCGCGCCACGCAAGGCGACCGCGCAGCCTTCCACCCGCGCGCCGCGCGACTCGCAGCGCACGACGCGGCGGGTGGCGGTGGTTTCGGAAGGTCGGGCGCGGAACTCCGCGCGGCATCCGCGCGCCACCCAGACGCCCCCAGCATCCACGCCCCAGTCGGATTCGCGGATGCAGGCGTTCTCCGAAAGCTGGCGCACGAGCACCACCCCGCGGCTGGTATCGAGCGGGCATCGCACCCGGCGCGTGTCCTGCGACTCGCACCGCACCTGCCCCGGCAGCGCGGCATCGCGCGCGGCGGCGGTGGGCGCCAAGGCGGCAAGCATCGTCGCGACCAGCACCGCCGCGCCGCGGAGCGGACTGCATCGCCACATCGGAATCGACTCCCCCTCCAGGCTTACGCCGGCGATTCTGACCCTGCCGCGACAATCCCCCGTGAACGCCATCGCGTGGCCGGCTCAGGCCCGGGCAAAATCGAACGCGAGGACATCGGCGATGCGGCCGGTCCCGCCCAGGGCCATCAGCAGGCGCTCGATACCCAGGGCTACGCCAGCGCAGGCGGGCATGCCCGCCTGCAGGGCCGCCAGCAGGCGCGCATCCACCGGCGGCTGCAGGGCGCCACGGCCGGCGCGCACCCGGTTGTCGCGGGCGAAACGGGCCCGCTGCTCGGCCGCGTCGGTGAGCTCGTGGTAGCCGTTGGCCAGTTCCAGCGGGCCCAGGTACAGCTCGAAGCGCTCGGCCACCGGCGGATCGCCGTCGCGGATCTTCGCCAGCGCGCACTGGCTGGCGGGCCAGTCGCGGACGATGGTGATGCGGTCCGCCGCGAAGGACGGCTGGATGCGGTGGGTCATGAGCAGGTCGAGCCAGTCGTCGCGACCCAGCCCATCCGGCTCGATGGCGATTCCATCCAGCCGCGCGCGCAGGTCCGCCTCGCCAGCCTGGAACGGATCGACGCCGGCAACGTCCAGGTACAGCTGGCGGTAAGTGGTCTGGTGCACCTCCGCCCCGCGCCCGACCAGCGCCAGCGCTGCGCGCACCAGCTGCACCGTTTCGTCGGCCAGGCGCAGGTGGTCCCAGCCAACGCGGTACCACTCCAGCATCGAGAACTCGGGGTTGTGGCGGCCGCCGGCCTCGCCGTTGCGGAACACGCGGCCCAGCTCGTAGCAGTCGCCGATGCCGGCTGCCACCAGGCGCTTGAGCGGGTATTCGGGCGAGGTCCGCAGCCAGCGCACCTCCGCGCCGGCCGAACCGTGGCCGGTGAAACGGGTGCTGAAGCTTTCGATGTTGGGCTCGGTGTTGCCGGCTTCCGAGAGTATCGGGGTCTCCACTTCGAGCACGTCGCGTTCGGCGAAGAACGCACGGACCAGCGCGTACAGGCGCGCGCGCAGGCGCAGCGTCCCGATCCCGGCGCTTGGACTCCACTCGGCGGTGCTCACGAATGCTGCTCCAGGAAGGCCAGGAGCCTTGCCTCGTCCCAGACCTCGATGCCCAGCTCCTCGGCCTTGGCCAGCTTGGAGCCGGCAGCCTCGCCGGCGACCACGAAGCTGGTCTTCTTCGACACGCTGCCGGCGGCCTTGGCGCCCAGCGCCTCGAGCTTGTCCTTGGCCTCGTCGCGGCTCATCGCCGAGAGCGTGCCGGTCAGGACCACGGTCATGCCTTCGAGCGGGCCGGTGGCTACCGCAGTGGCCGCGGGCAGCAGCCCGCGCACGCGCGCCTGGGCGTCGGCCGAGCGCAGCAGCAGCGCGGCATTGCCAGGCGCGTCCAGCCATCCGACCAGCGCGCCGGCGGTTTCGGTCGGCAGCCCGGCAGTCACCAGGTTGTGCAGCGGTGCGTCCACCAGCGCCTGGGCATTGAACGCCGAAGCCAGCTGCGCGGCCCGCACCGGCGTGATCTTCGGGATCTCCAGGTCCGCCAGCAGGCTGGCCAGGTCCAGGGTCGGGCCCAGGCGGGGATCCGGCGCATGGCTGTCACCGATGCGCACCCCGCGCTCGAGCAGGCGGTCGATCACCGCCTGGTTGCCGGGCTGGTCGAAGAAGTGGCCCAGTGCGCGGGCCACCTCGCCGCCAATGTCGGGAATGCGCCGGAACAGCGGCCACGGCAGGTGCCGGATCAGCCCCAGGTCCCCCAGCCATTGCGCCAGGGCCTTGGCCGTGCTCTCGCCCACGTGCTGGATGCCCAGCGCGTAGAGGAAGCGCGCCAGGGTGGTGTTGCGGCTGGCATCGATCGCCGCCAGCAGGTTGTCCGCCCACTTGGTCGCGACCTTGCCGGACTTCGCCCCTCCCTTGTCGGCCGCGGCCGGCGACGGGCCCTCGCCCTCGTCGGCGCGGCGCTTCATCTCCAGCAGGTCTTCCAGGGTGAGCCGGTACAGGTCGGAGACATCGCGCAGGTAGCCAAACCCGGCCAGCGATTCGATGTAGCGCTCGCCCAGGCCGTCGATATCCATCGCCCGGCGCGAGGCGAAGTGGAACACCGACTGCACCAGCTGTGCCGGGCAGCTCAGTTCGCCGGAGCAGCGCCACACCGCCGCTCCCTCCTCGCGCACCAGCTCCGAACCGCAGGCCGGGCAATTGGAAGGCATCGCCCAGGGCTGTGCGTGGGGCGGGCGCTGGTCGATCACCACCTGCACCACTTCCGGGATCACGTCGCCGGCGCGGCGCACGATCACCGTATCGCCATCGCGCACGTCCAGCCGCGCCACATGGTCGGCGTTGTGCAGGGTGGCGCGGGTCACGGTGACGCCGCCCACCAGCACCGGCTGCATCAGCGCCCACGGGGTGACCGCACCGGTGCGGCCAACGCTGACCTCCACCGACTCGACCACCGTGGTCTGCTCCTGGGCCGGGAACTTGTGTGCCAGCGCCCAGCGCGGGGCGCGCGAGACAAAGCCCAGCTCCCGCTGGCCAGCCTGGTCGTCGAGCTTGTAGACCACGCCGTCGATGTCGAAGGCCAGGCCGTCGCGGGCCTCGCCGATGTGGCGGTAGTAGCCGAGGAGGCCATCCAGGCCGCGCACCACCTGGACCAGGTCGCTGACCGGGAAACCCCAGTCGCGCAGCTGGCGCAGGGTCGCCGAATGCGACGGCGGCAGCTCACCACCCTCGACCAGGCCCACGCCGTAGGCGAAGAAGCTCAGTGGCCGCTGCGCGGTGATCTTCGGGTCCTGCTGGCGCAGCGAGCCGGCCGCGCCGTTGCGCGGATTGGCCAGGACCTTGCCGCCATGCAAGCGGGCGTGTTCGTTCCAGCGCTCGAAGTCGGCGCGGCCCATGTACACCTCGCCGCGCACCTCCAGCACGTCGGGCCAGCCCTTGCCGGCCAGCCGGTGCGGGATGTCGCCGATGGTCCGCAGGTTGGCGGTGACGTCTTCGCCCGTGGCACCGTCGCCGCGGGTCGCGCCCTGCACGAATGCGCCGTCCTCGTAGCGCAGGCTGATGGCCAGGCCATCGAGCTTGGGCTCGGCCGAGAACGCCAGCTCCCCGTCCTGGCGGTCCAGGCGCTGGCGGATCCGGCGCACGAAGTCGGCCACCTCCTCCTCGGTGAAGGCATTGCCCAGCGACAGCATCGGCACCGCGTGGGTCACTGCCGCGAAACGGCCCGACGGCGTGGCGCCGACCCTGCGGGTGGGCGAGTCCTCCAGCGCCAGTTCCGGATGGGCCCGTTCCAGCGCTTCCAGCTCGCGCACCAGGGCGTCGTACTGGGCATCGGTGATGTCCGGTGCGTCCAGCTCGTGGTAGCGGCGGTTGGCGTCTTCGATCATGCGCCGCAGGTCGGCGGCACGGTCGGCGGGAGCCGGGCTGGGAGTCATCTGCATGCAGCGTGGTCGGGGGGCACGATCTTACCCGCGGGGGGTCCTGCAGACACGGTTGTCCGCAGCGTCGCATGCCGCACGTGACGGCGGTGACGGATCAAGCCACGCTGTCGGCCGCCGCATACGTGGCCAGGCGCTGGTCCAGGGTGCCGGAATGCAGTTCGAACAGGTGGTTGTCCCAGTCGCGGAAATACAGCGAGTGCCCTTCCCCCTCGATCCGGCTGCGGCCGGGCAGGATCTCCACGCCGACTGCCTGCAGGCGCTGGCGGAAGGCCGGAATCTCGGCCGCATCCACGGCGAAGGCCAGGTGGCGGTAGCTCGGCTCGGACAGCGGCGGGCCCTCCATCGCCACCAGCCACAGCCCGCCCAGCACGAAGAACTTTTCGCGCGATAGCGAATGCTCGCGCCCGGCGCTGTCATAGACCTCGCGGGCGCCGAGCCCGTCCCGCAACAGCCGGGCGGTGCGCTCGAGGTCGGACACCACGAAGGTGGCGTGGCTGAGCCCGCGGATGGCCATGCGTGCGCGCCGCGGCGCGCTACCAGCGCGGCGCCTTGGTCAGCGGCGGCGCCTCGTGCTGGCGGTCGTAGGCCCGCAGGTCGTCGCGGATGTGGGCGATACGCTGGCGGCCGAGGGCATTGCGGCTGTCGTCCAGGACCACGCCGTCCAGCAGCTCGGCCATGCGCTGCACGGTCGGCAGCATCTTCTCCCATGCATCCAGCGCCGGAACCGGCGCCGGCAGGGTCAGGAAGAAGGCGATGGCCGGGGTCTCCAGCTCGCGGATGGTGGCCATGTCGAAGCTGCCGGGCTTGATGATGCTGGCCATGCTGAACACCGGGCCGCGCTCGGGATGGCCCTCCAGCAGGCGGTGGAACACGTTCATGTGGCCGAACACCATGCCGGTCTTCTCCGCGGCCACGACGATGTCCTCGCCGCGGAGGGTGCTGCCGGCACGGGCGGCCACGTAGAGCGAGACGATCTTGTCGAAGTCCTCGATCTCCCGCCGCCCCAGGGTGCTTCCGCTCCCGGCTGGCACCTCGGGGCCGGGAGCGGCCTCGTCATGGACCTCACCGGCAGGCGGGGCGGATGCCTCCGCCGGCTCCCCGGCGCCCTCGCCCAGCTGCGGCTCGCGGCGCAGGGGCGCCGGCGCGGGAGCCGGGGACTCACGGCGGCGCGCGTGCTGCTCCTTGCGCGGACGGGTGCCGAAATACCAGATCGCCAGCATCAGCAACGCGCCGGCAAGCAGGATGCCGATGCGCAGCAGGTCTCTGTCGGTCATGGGGAAGCGTCTCCGGCGATTGCAGTGAGGGGGAAGGATGTCATGCCGGGGCGCCGGGGAAAAACCCCGGCGACGCGGGCAGCGGTCAGGCGGCGCCTGCCAGGCGCGCGGCCTCCTCCAGGTCCACGCTCACCAGGCGCGACACGCCGGGTTCGCGCATGGTCACGCCCGACAGCTGGTGGGCGGCTTCCATCGTCGCCTTGTTGTGGCTGACGAACAGGAACTGCACCTTCTCGCTCATCTCGCGCACCATCGCCGCCAGGCGGCCGACGTTGGCCTCGTCCAGCGGCGCATCCACCTCGTCCAGCAGGCAGAACGGCGCCGGGTTGAGCTGGAAGATGGCGAACACCAGCGCCACCGCGGTCATCGCCTTCTCGCCACCGGACAGCAGCGAGATGTTGCTCACCCGCTTGCCCGGCGGGCGCGCCATGATCGCCACGCCCGTGTCCAGCAGATCCTCGCCGGTCAGCTCCAGGTAGGCGTGGCCGCCGCCGAACAGGCGCGGGTACAGCGCCTGCACGCCGGAGTTCACCCGGTCGAAGTTGTCCTTGAAACGGCCGCGGGTCTCGCGGTCGATCTTGCGGATCGCCTCTTCCAGGGTTTCCAGCGCGGCGTTGAGGTCGGCGTCCTGCGCGTCCAGGTACTGCTTGCGCTGTTCGGCCTCGCCACACTCCTGGATCGCAGCCAGGTTGACCGGTTCGAGCCGCCGCATGCGCGCATCGATCTGGATCACCGACTGCTCCCACTCGCGCGGGTCGGCGACGTCCGGCAGCGTGTTGAGCACCTCGTCCAGGGCCTGGCCATCGCCGGTGACCGCCTGCACCAGCTGCTCGGCCTTGAGTTGCAGGGCCTGCTGCTCCAGCCGACGCTGGGAAATGCGCTCGCGCTGGGCCAGCGACTGGCTGTCGCGCTCCTGGCGGGCCTGTTCGTGCCCGCGCAGCCCGTGGTCGATCGCCTCCAGCACCGTGCGCGCCTCGCCCAGCGCGCGCTCCACGCGCACCCGCTCGGCCAGCGCCGCCTGGTGCTCGGCTTCCAGTGCCTGCACCGGTGAATCGCCGGTGGACAGCTGCGAGCTCAGCTCGCCCAGGCGTGAATCCAGCTGCGCGCGCTGGGCGGTCATGCGCTGCAGGGCCTGGGTCAGCGACGCGATCTGGGTGCGTTGGGACTCCAGTCCCAGGGCCAGGGCGTGGGTGGCATCGCGGCTGGCGCGCGCAGCCTCGCGGGCCAGGTCGCGGGCTTCGCTGCGCTGGCGCCGCTCGGCCTCCAGCGCCTGGCGCCCGGCCTCCAGGTCGCCCATGGAGACCACGGCGTCCTCCAGCCGGCCGCGCGCCTCGCGCGCCTGCTCGCGGCTGTTGTCGAGGGTTTCGGCCAGCTGGGCCAGTTCCGCTTCGATCCGTTCGATGCGCTGGCGCGCGCTGTCCATGCGGCCCTGCTGGCCCTGCAGCTGGCCGGCCAGCTCCGAGACCGCGCGGTGTGCCAGGTACAGCTGGCGCTGTGCGTCCTCGCGGGCCTGTTCGCCCGCCAGCAGGCGCTCGCGCAGGCTGGCCAGGCGCTCATCCAGCCCGGCTTCGCGTTCCTGCAACTCGTCGATCGTGCCGCGCAGGGCCTGGATCTCGCGCTCGCGCAGCAGGGCGCCCTGCTTGGCGGCGCCCTGGCGCGACACCCGCACCCAGCCCTCGCCCAGGCGTTCGCCGGCGCGGGTGATCACCGAGTCGCCTTCGGGAAGCTGGGCCGCCATGGCGCGGGCCGCTGCCAGGTCCTCGGCCGCATGCAGGCGCGCCAGCAGGCGCCGGATCGCCAGCGGCCCCTGGACCCTGGCCGCCAGCGAGGTCGGCGGGAAGTCCGCGCTGCCCTCCCCTCCGGCCACCAGGGCTATACGCCCCTCGCCAAGGTCGGCCAGGGCTTCGACCAGCTGCTCCGGGGCGTCGACCAGCACGCCTTCGATCAGCTGCCCGAGGGCGCTCTCGACCGCGTTCTCCCAGCCGTCCTCGACCACCAGCCGCTCGCCGACGCGGGCGGCCGAGTCCAGGCCGCGGGCCCTCAGCCAGGCCACCGCCGCGCCCTGCTCCTGGCCCAGCGCGGCCTGCTGCAGGGTCTCCAGCGAGGACAGGCGGCCGCGCGCGGCCTGCGCCTGCTTGCGCACCTCGGCCAGCTCGGCCTGGGCGCCGCGCTGCTGCTCCTGGATGCCGGCCACCTCCTGCTTGCGGGCCTCCAGCAGTTCATTGAGCCCGTCCAGTGCGGTCTTGCGGGTCTCGTGCTCGATCTGGGACTGCTCGAAGGCCTCGGCCAGCGACTCCAGGTCCAGCCCCGCGCGCTCGGCGGCCAGCGCCTCGCGGCGGCGCTCGGCTTCCAGGGCCTGCCGGTCCAGGTAATCGACGCGGGTACGCTCGACCTCGCCGGCGCGGGTGGCCTCGGCGGCGTGGCGGCCGTGCTCTTCCCACCGCTGCTGCCAGTCCGCCAGCGCGGCTTCGGCCTCGCGCAGGGCCTCCTGCCGGAACTCGTCGTCTTCGCGCAGCTGTTCCAGGCGGGGCCCGGCCTCTTCCACCGACAGCTGCAGGGCTTCCAGCCGCTCGCGGTCGCCCCCCATGTGCCGGTCCAGTTCCTCCAGCGCGGCGGTGGCTTCGTCATGCGCCTGGGTCAGCCGGCTGGAGAGCTCGCGCTGGTGCTGGATCTGCTGCTCGATCCGGGCCAGCACGCCGCCGACCCGGTAGACCTCGGCCTGGGCGGTGTTGAGCGCCTCGGCGGCCTCCTCGCGGCGCACGCGGCCGGTCTCGATCTCGCGCTCGGCCTCGCGCTGGCCGGCGATGATCTGCTCCAGCTTCGTCTCCTCCTGCGCCAGCTTCTCGCGCAGGCCCTGCAGTTGCTGGTCAAGGGCGCGGAACTGCAGCGCCTTCCACTGCGCGTCCTTGGTCTTGCGCTCGGCGGACAGGGCCTGGTACTGCTCGGCCTGCCGGGCCTGGCGGCGCAGGTGTTCCAGCTGCTTGTCCACCTCCTCGCGCAGG
>JBQGEI010000061.1:0-2466 GCA_052039535.1 Pseudoxanthomonas sp. | reverse complement strand
GGCCGGGACACCCGTGCGCGCAGGCCCGCAGGGCCCGGCAAAGTCCTACACCACGTCGCGGAACCGCCCGATGTTCCCCGCCCGCCAGGTCGGCGATCCTGAGTTGCCCGGGCGAAAAGGATTTCGCACATGCGCAAGGATGCGCCGGGCACCTGTCCTGGCTTCACCCTGCTCGAACTGATGGTCACCCTGGCCCTGGTGGCCGTCCTGGCGGGGCTCGCACTTCCGGGCTTCCGCCAGCTGGCCGAACGGCAACGGACGGCCAGCGCCATGCATGGCTTGACCGCCCAGCTGGCGCTGGCCCGTACCGCGGCCATCACCTCGCGCACCGCGGTCACCCTGTGCCCGGCGCGGGGCGACGGGACATGCGCGGCCAGCTCCGACTGGAGCAATGGATGGCTGACCTACCGCGATCCGCAACGCCGCAGCCAGCCGCGCAGCCATGGGGACATCCTGCGCGAGGAACTGCGGCCGGTGCATGGCTCGATCCGGATCGTCTCGAGCACCGGACGGGTCCGGGTGCGCTACCAGCCCGACGGCCGCGCCGGCGGCACGAACCTGACCCTGCGGGTCTGCGCCAACGAGCGCCTGCATGGCGAGGTCGTGGTCAACAACATCGGCCGGGTGCGCACACGGCGCCATCCCGATCCACCGCCGTGTCCGTCCTGAACGGTGCGCGCCGGCAGCTGCGCCCGGGCACAAAAGAAAAGGGCCTGCATTGCTGCAGGCCCTTTCCGCATCTGGCGCCCGAAGTTGGACTCGAACCAACGACCCCCTGATTAACAGTCAAGTGCTCTAACCGGCTGAGCTATTCGGGCGGGGGCGCGTATTGTAATGGCAGGTCGACGCGATCGGCAAGCGTCTCCTTGCCGAAATCCGGGCCGGCATCCGCCGGATCGCGGACGCCTTACCAGCACTCCTCGTAAGACGCCGCGCCGGTCTCGCCCTTGGCGCCGGCCTGGTCGATGGAAAGCGATCCGCACCGGTCCTCGGCCTGGCTGCCACCGGCGACCGGGGTCGCAGTCAGCGTGTACTCGGTCGCGCTCTCGTCGCTCAGCTCGATCGAGTAGTGCGGGCTGCGGTCGCGCGGCGACTGGTCGAAGTAGGCGCCGGTGGCGTCCACTCCCACGTAGGTGTTGTTCACGGTGCGGTAGCGCTCGAGGATCTGGGTCAGCTCGATCAGGTCCGCCTTGGCCTGCGCACGGCGGGACTTGCGCACCTGCTCCTGGTAGGAGGGATAGGCGATCGCCGCCAGCACGGCGATCACCGCCACCACGATCATCAGCTCGATCAGCGTGAAGCCCCGCGCCGCATGGCCGGACCGCGTCCGGCGCCTGGAAATGGTCTGCATCGTCTTTTACCCCCTGGTCATCGCAACTGGCGCCACGACTGGCGACCGCATGCACGTTCCACCACCAGCGGCTTGACCGGATCCGGATAGACCTCCGTGCACTGCCCCGGCGGCTCGCAGGCCGGATCCGTGGGATCGCAGATCAGGTTGCCGGCCGAACCACCGGTCAGCGTCACCGGCGGCTCGCCCTGGTTTGGCGCCCCCTCGCTGGTGGCCACGGCACCGGTGGAGCCTCCGCCGACCGCGGTGCCATCCGGCGTCTTGACCTGGCCCAGCGACGCACCGCCGGTGAGCAGGTTCAGGCCGTAGCGCCAGTTCTGGCCGCCAGGCTGGCAATCACTGGTGATGCCCGGCTGGTACGTGTCGAACAGCACGCGGTTGCTCTGCAGCCGCGGGATGGAGATGAAGCGCTCGCCGGTGTCCTGGTCCCCGACCACCAGGTCCAGGTACCAGCCGCGGTGGCTGATGTAGTTCACCGGATTGCGGGAGATGGCACGCGCGCCCTCCTCCTCCTCGATGATCTCCTGGCCGACCAGCATTGCCCGGCCGCCCGACACCGCGGTGCCGTTGTCCCATACACCGTACAGCGACTGCACCTGCTGGCCGGTAGCCGCGCTGTTGTCGCCGACCAGGAAGTAACGGCCGGTGCCGAAGTAGACCATGTAACCCAGGCCCGGGCCCACGGCGGCCTGGACGCCGCCGGTGATCGGCTGGCGCTCGCCGTCGCGGTCGGTGGCCACGAACACCGGCGTGCCGTTGTACGCCACGCCCCAGTTGGCGACCGCCCCGCTGAGGTCGAAGCGCCACATGTTGCCCTGCAGGTCGCCGCCGTACACGGTGTCGCCCAGCCCGTTGCCATCGGTATCGAGCACCGTGACATAGCCGAGGCCGTTGGCGTCGACGTCGTTGCCATCGGGAGCGACGATCTTCTTGATCACATTGCCGGTGAACACGTCGACCAGGAACAGCGCGGCGTCGCCGTTGTCGCTGTTGTAGCCATTGCCGAACACCGCGGCCCAGCTGCCATCCTCCAGCGGCACGATCACCGGCTTGCCCATGACGTGGCCGATGTCGCCATCGGTCTGCTCGTTGACCTCCCACAGCAGCGCCTCGGA
>JBQGEI010000060.1:0-3851 GCA_052039535.1 Pseudoxanthomonas sp. | reverse complement strand
GGCCAGCTCTACCGGCAGCGCGCGCTCACTGCGCAGCGACAGCTCGACCTCGCGCGGCACGCCCAGCGGCAGGGCCTCGGGCACGCGCCGCTCCAGCCGCGGCGTGGGCAGCGCGCGCAGCCGCAGCGCATCGGCCAGGGCCACCGCGCCGACCGCCGCCACCCCGGCCCACCACGCCCACAGCGGCGCCAGGCCGGCCAGCGGCAGCGCGCCGACGGCCGCGCACAGGGCCAGCAGCACCAGCAGCGGCAGGCCCGGCCTCACCGCACCACCACCGCGGCCAAGGGAACGCACATCGGGCTCACCTGCGCGGCGCCTCCACCCGGGCCAGCAGCGTGCGCAGCACCTCGTCCGGCGACTGCCCGTCGATCTGCAGCTCGGCCGCCAGCGCGATGCGGTGGCGCAGCGCCGGCACCGCCACCGCGCGGATGTCGTCGGGGGTGGCGAAGTCGCGCCCGTCCAGCACCGCCTGCGCGCGCGCCGCGCGCACCAGGGCGATGCTGCCGCGCGGGCCGGCACCCAGCGCGATGCCCGGCCACTGCCGGGTGGCCGCGGCGATCCGCACCGCGTAGTCGACCACCGCCGGGTCCACCGCCACCTGCGCCACGCCCTGCTGCATGGCCACCAGCTCGGCCGCGCCGACCACCGGCACCACCTGGTCCAGCTCGAAATCGCCACCGCCGCGGCCGGCGGTCACCTCCGCGACCATGCGCACCTCGTCCTGGTGGCGCGGATAGCCGATCAGCAGCTTGAACAGGAACCGGTCCAGCTGCGCCTCCGGCAGCGGATAGGTGCCCTCCTGCTCCACCGGGTTCTGGGTGGCCAGGGCCATGAACGGCGGCGCCAGCGCGAAGGACTCGCCCTCGATCGTCACCTGCCCTTCCTGCATCGCCTCCAGCAGCGCGGACTGGGTCTTGGCCGGGGCGCGGTTGATCTCGTCGGCCAGCAGCAGGTGGGTGAACACGGGGCCGCGGCGGATGCGGAAAGCGCCGCTGTCCTGCTCGTAGACCGCGTGGCCGCTGATGTCGCTGGGCATCAGGTCCGGGGTGAACTGCACGCGCGCGTGCTCCAGCGCCAGGGCCCGGGCCAGCGCGCGCACCAGCAGGGTCTTGCCCAGCCCGGGCACGCCCTCGATCAGCACGTGGCCGCCGGCCAGCAGCGCCACCAGCACCTGGTCCAGGACATCGTCCTGGCCGATGAAGGCGCGCGCGACCTCGGTGCGGATGGCGGCGACGCGGCTGGCGAGGGCCTCGCCGGTGATCGGTGGCATGGAGCGGGTGTCGGTCATAGCCGGTTCCTCATCTGGACCAGGGTGCGCACGCGCGCGTGGAAGTCGTGGCGGCCCTGCGGCGGCTGCAGGGCGTCGTGCACCTGGGCGGGGGTCATGCCCAGGCGCGCGGCCAGCGCCGCGTCCCGGTCCGGCCCGTCCAGGGCGTGGGTGGCCGGATCGCGGCGGCGCAGGCGCGCGAGGAAGGCCTCGCGCATCGCGCCATGCAGCACGTCCAGGTGGCCGCGCCGGTACAGCAGCTCGCCGCTGGCCTGCACGTGCTCCAGCAGCGAGCGGCGGCCCGGCGCAGGCGAGGGCTGCCAGGGCCCGAAGCGCTGGCCGTGGCGCCACAGCCCGGCGACCAGCAACAGCAGCAGCGGCAGCCAGACCGGCCAGGCCCGGCGCAGCAGCTGCAGCAGCGGCGGCACGCCGGACCGCAGGTGCACCAGATGCACGGTGCCGCGGCCATAGTTGGGGGCCAGCACCTGGCGGGTGAGCGCCTGGTGCGGCACGTCGCGCAGGCCGTCGCCGGCCATGAAATCCATGTCCGCCAGCAGGTCGATTCCGCCGCGGCCGTGGCGCCAGCGCGCGTAGGCCAGGCCATCGCCGGGCTCGCCCCACTGCAGCCCGGGCCTGCGCCCCGGCGCGGCGGTAAAGCGGCGGCCGCCGCAGAACTCCTGGTGCGGCGGCTGGCCCTCCATCCACAGCGGCTCGCAGCGCGGCGGCCGGGTCGGGCCGGGCAGCGCCAGCGCCCGCAGCAGCGGCACGGCGGCCGGGTCCACCGCGCGCTCGGGCATGCGCAGCACCAGGTGGCCGCCACGCGACACCCAGGCCAGCAGCGCCCGGGCCTGGCCGGCCGGCACCTGGGCCGGGTCGCCATGCAGCACCACGGTGTCGCCGGGGCTGCCGATGAAGGCCGACGGATCCAGGGTGTCGTGGGCCTCCACGCGCAGGCCGTCGGCCTGCAGCGCCAGGCGCAGCGCGAACAGCGGGTCGGCCGCGGCCTCGCCGCCCGGTGGCAGGGGCACCCGTTCCTCCACCCGCTCGAAGGTGTGCAGGAACCACGCGCCCACCAGCGCCAGCACCAGCGGCAGCCCGACCAGCAGCACGCCGGCCAGCATCCCGCGCTCGCGTGCGTTCATGCGCGCCATCCCCAGCACGCGCGTGCCTGGTCCAGCAGCGCGTGGAAGGCGGGCCCGTCCGGCAGGCGCCCGGCATAGGCGGCGTACTGCCAGGTGCGCACGGTGCGGGTGAACAGTTCGCGCGCGGTGTCCGGCTCCAGCGCGGTGGCTGCCCGCAGGCACTGGGCCTCGGTCGCCCCGGGCGGCAGCTCGATCCCGGCGCGCTCCGCCATCGCCGCGACGCTGGCGCGGTACAGCAGGCCCAGCGCCTGGCGCCGGTGGCCTTGCGCCCACAGCCGTGCCGCCACGGCGGGCACGTCCGGCGGCAGCGCCTCCGGGGCCTGGCCCGCCTCCAGCCCGACCACGGCCGCGCGCTCCCGCGGCCGGCGTGTCCAAGCGCGGCGTTGCAGCCACGGCCACCAGCGCCGCGCGGTCAGCAGCAGCACCAGCAGCACCGCACCCAGCAGCAGCCACAGGCCGGATTCGGCGATGAGGGCGAACACGCCGGCCAGCGATGCCAGCCACTGCGGCAGCTCCGGGGCCGCGTCCGGCGTGTCCGGACGCCGGGGCCGCCACACCACGCGGGTGCGCTCGCGGGTCAGGCGCGGATCCTGCCAGGCGCGCGCGCTGGCGCGACGGAACCCGGTGTCGTCCTGGAGCGCCTCGCCAAACACGCCGGGCAGGGTCGGCGGTGCCTCCTTCGCGGCCTCGCCGGCAGGCGCGGACGGCGGTGCGTCCGCCGGGCCGTCGTCGGCGCGCACCGCCAGCGGCAGCGCCGCGGCCAGCGCCAGCAGCAGCGGCCCGCCGCGTGCCAGCAGGCGCTGGCGCAACCGGCGGAAGGCCAGTTCGACGTCCCAGGCCTCGCTGCCGGTGCGGCGGTTGAGGTACATGCCGAAACCGGCGGCCACGTAGAACGGCCCGATCACCAGGGCCGCGGTCCAGGCCAGCAGGTTCAGCACCCGCCACAGCCACGTCGGCGGCGGCCACTCCAGCGAATGCCCGACCGCCCGCAACGAGGACGGCAGCAGGTCCGGCGGCACGAACAGCGCCACCAGCGCCACGCAGCCCAGCGCCAGCGCCAGCTCGAAGGCGAGCGACACGGCCGTCAGCACCACCGCCTGCGGATAGACGTGCGCGGCCACCGCCTGCCGGCGTGCCGCACGGCGGCTGCGCGGGTTGCCCTCGAGCACGTCCACCGGGACCAGCAGCGAACGCGCCGGCGCGGCGCGGCGCCAGGACAGGTCGCCGGCCAGGCTGCCCGGCGCGAACCGCGGCAGCGCGCGCACGGTGGCGGAGGTACCGGGCACCTGGCCGAACACCGCGCGCGAGAGCACGTACAGCGGCACCCGCTCCAGCGCCGGCTTGAGCCACCAGCACAGCAGCAGCGCCAGCCAGGGCGCTCCCAGCGCCCATGCGAAAAGGTTGGCCAGCGCCAGCGCCAGCAGCATCACCAGCAGCCACGG
>JBQGEI010000059.1:0-16792 GCA_052039535.1 Pseudoxanthomonas sp. | reverse complement strand
CGCGTGCTGCCGTGGTTCGAGCAGGCCTTGGCGGCGCTGCCGGTCGGCAAGCCGGAAAAAGACGCCAAGACCCGCCTGCAGGAATGGCTCCAGGCGCGGCAGAAGCCCCTGCCGTCCTATGAACTGGTCTGCGAAAGCGGCGAGGAACACGCCAAGGTGTTCCTGGCCCGTTGTACCCTGAGCGACCCGGTGGCCAGCGCCGAAGGGCAGGGCACCTCGCGGCGCCTGGCCGAACAGGCCGCGGCCGCGGCGATGATTGAACGGCTGGAGCCCCCGCCCCGGCAGCCATGAACGGTCCGATACGTGAATCCCGGAAATAACCCAAGCTCCCATCGCTGCGGCAGCGTCGCTGTCGTCGGCCGCCCCAACGTGGGCAAGTCCACCCTGGTCAACGCCCTGGTCGGGGCCAAGGTCAGCATCGTCTCCAACCGGCCGCAGACCACCCGCCACCGCCTGCTGGGCATCGCCACGGTCGAGGGTGGGCAGATGCTGCTGGTCGACACCCCCGGCCTGCACCGCCAGGAGGGCCGGTTCAAGGCCTCGGCGATGAGCCGGGTGATGAACCGCACCGCGCGCGGCGCGGTCGAGGACGTGGATGCGGCGGTGCTGGTGGTGGAGGCCGGCCGCTGGGACGAGGAGGACACCCTGGCCTTCAACGTGCTCAGCGACGCCGGCATCCCGGTGGTGCTGGTGGTCAACAAGGTCGACCGGCTCAAGGACAAGAGCGCGCTGCTGCCGTTCCTGGCCCAGGTCAGCCAGGACCGCCAGTTCGCCGCGGTGCATCCGGTCTCGGCGCTCAAGCGCAAGGGCCTGGAGGCGCTGGTGTCCGACGTGCTGTCGCACCTGCCCGAGGCCCCGCCGGCCTATGACGAGGACGAGATCACCGACCGCAGCCAGCGGTTCCTGGCCGGCGAGCTCGTGCGCGAACAGCTGATGCGCCAGCTTGGCGACGAACTGCCGTACGCGACGACGGTGGAGATCGAGCGTTTCGCCGAGGATGGTGCCCTCCTGCGCATCGGCGCGGTGATCTGGGTCGAGCGCGAGGGCCAGAAGCCGATCGTGATCGGCAAGGCCGGCGCCCGCCTGCGCGACATCGGCAGCAAGGCGCGCCAGCAGATGGAGCGGCTGTTCGGGCGCAAGGTGTTCCTGGAGACCTGGGTGCGCGTGCGCGAGGGCTGGTCCGACGACGAGGCCGCGCTCAAGGCGTTCGGCTACGGCGGCGGCGAGGGCTGACGCGGGCCGGCTTCCCGCCGGCGGCCGCGTTTGCCCGTTCCGTCACTGCCGCAGTCCTGCACGCCGCCGTTCCCATGCGCATTGAAGGCGATACCGCGTTCGTCCTGCATGCCCGCCCCTGGCGCGAGACCAGCCTGCTGGTGGAGGTGCTCAGCGCCGCCCACGGGCGACTGGGCCTGGTCGCGCGCGGAGTGGTCTCGCCGAAACGCCACCTGCTGCGTGCCGCGCTGCAGCCGCTGCAGCACATCCGCTATGACGCCGTGCTGGCCGGTGAGCTGGCCCAGCTGCGCGCGGCCGAGGCGCTGGATGCGGCCCCGCGCCTGGGCGGCCAGGCGCAGCTGGCGGCGTTCTACGTCAACGAGCTGGTCCTGCGCCTGGCGCCGCGCCAGGACCCGCTGCCGGACCTGGTGGACGCCTATGCGCGCACGCGCGACGCGCTGTCGGGTGACGATCCGCTGGCCTGGACCCTGCGGCGCTTCGAGCGCGACCTGCTCGGCGCCCTTGGCGTTGGCTTCGAGCTGGAGATCGACGGCGACGGCACGCCGTTGGACCCGGCCGCGCGCTACCGGCTTGATCCCGAGTACGGCCCCCGGCGCCTGCTGAGCGACCGTGGCCATGGCGAGCGCAATGCCGCGGCCACCGGCGCGGCATTGCTGGCCCTTGCCCAGGACCGCCTTCCGCCGCCGCCGGACCTGTCCAGCCTGCGACTGCCGCTGCGCGCGGTGCTGGCGCATCATCTCGGGCCGCGGGGGCTCGCCTCCTGGGACATGGTTGGCCAGCTCGGCCGCATCGGCCGCGGCGAGGGCTGACCGGGGACGGGGGCGTGGCAGCTAGAATCCCGCGCATGCCATCCACGCCGCAGATCCAGATCCGCACCTTCCACGGACCCGACATGCAACCCTGGCTGGAGCAGGTCGCCGCGCTTCGGGTCGACGTGTTCCGCGAGTGGCCCTACCTCTACCAGGGGGATGCCGGCAGCGACTACGAGCGCGATTACCTGCGCGCCTACGTCCAGTCCCCGGACAGCATCCTGGTGCTGGCGATGCACGGGGAGCGGGTGGTGGGCGCCTCCACCGGGCTGCCGCTGGAACACGACGGCGAACCGTTCACCGTGCCGCTGGCGCAGGCCGGGCTGCCCGTGGAGCAGGTGTTCTACTTCGGCGAGTCGGTGCTGCTGCCGGGCTACCGCGGGCTGGGCGTGGGGCACGCGTTCTTCGACGCGCGCGAGACGCACGCCCGCGGCATCGGCCGGTTCCGCTGGACCGCCTTCTGCGCCGTGGACCGTGACCCGGACGACCCGCGCCGCCCGCCCGGCTACCGCGCCAACGACCTGTTCTGGCACGGCCGCGGATACGCGCGGCTGCCGGGCCTGACCGTGCGCCTGGACTGGCCGGAGATGGACCGGGGGCGGGTCGAGCATCCGCTGACGTTCTGGCTGCGCGACTGGCAGGCCGCGGCATGAAGGTCGCCGCCTGCCGCTATGTCGT
Organism: Pseudoxanthomonas sp.; assembly: GCA_052039535.1. Classification (GTDB taxonomy): domain Bacteria; phylum Pseudomonadota; class Gammaproteobacteria; order Xanthomonadales; family Xanthomonadaceae; genus Pseudoxanthomonas. The sequence goes on along the minus strand of JBQGEI010000059.1, from coordinate 14,072 downwards.
GGGCCGGCCCACCGGCTTCGACGCGTTCGCCGCGCGCCAGCGCGACCTGCTCGGGCAGGCGGCGGCCCGTGGCGCGCGGGTGGCGGTGCTGCCCGAGTACCTGTCGCTGGAGCTGGCGGCGACATTCGGGCCGCGGGTCGAGGGCGACCTGCACGCCTCGCTGCGCGCGATCCAGGCCCTGCGTGATCCCTGGCTGGCGCTGTTTTCGGACCTGGCGCGCGAGACCGGGATGCACGTGGCGGCGGGCAGCTTCCTGCTGGCCACCGCGGACGGCCTGTACCGCAACCGCTGCGACCTGTTCGCGCCCGACGGCGGCCACCAGTGGCAGGACAAGCTGCAGCTGACCGGCTTCGAGAAGCGGACCGGCGTGATCGAGCCGGGCGACGCGCTGAAGGTGGCCGACCTCGGCGGCGTGCGGGCCGGCATCAGCATCTGCTACGACAGCGAATTCCCCTTGCCGGTGCGCGCCCAGTACGAGGCCGGCGCGCGCCTGCTGCTGGTGCCCAGCTGTACCGATACCGAAGCCGGCGCGACCCGGGTGCGGGTGGGATGCCTGGCGCGGGCGCTGGAGAACCGCTTCTTCGTCGCCCAGGCGGTGACCGCGGGCGAGGCGCCGTGGAGCCCCGCGCTGGACATCAACACCGGCGAGGCGGTGATCTACGCGCCGATGGATGCGGGTTTTCCCGCCGACGGCATCCTGGCCCGTGCGGGGGAGGGCCAGGACTGGGCGCTCGCCGGACTGGAGCTCGAACGCCTGGAGGCCACCCGCGCCAGCGCGCAGGTGGCCAACGACCGCGACTGGCCGGGCCAGCTCGCCCCGGGCCTGGCGCGCGCCAGGCTGGAGCCGTTCGCCGGCCGCGTGGGACCGGCCTAGGCCAGTCCCGCCAGCCACAGGGAAGCGCCGGCCAGGGCCAGGCCGAGTCCGGTGGCGGCGAGCACGTCGCTGGGATAATGCAGGCCCAGCACCACCCGCGACACGGCCACCGAAGCACTGAAGGGCACCAGCAGCACGGCCAGGGCGGGGTAGTACGCCACCGCCACGGTGCTGAATCCGACCGCGTGCAGGGTATGTCCGGACGGAAAGCTGAACTCGTCCAGCGGCGCGACCCAGGCGCGGATGCGACCGTCGGCCGCGAACGGGCGCGGGCGGCGGGTCCAGCGCTTGAGCACGCGGTACAGCACCAGCGACACCAGGCTGATGGCGGCCATGTGCGCGGCGGCGGCCAGGCCCTGGCCACCGCCGAACAGCGCCATGGCGGCCATCAGCGCGTACCAGAACGCGCCATCGCCCAGCCGGCTGGTCCAGGCGAAGTAGCCGCGCACCAGGCCGCGGCCGCCCCAGCGGTTGGCGCGCCGGCACCAGCCGCGTTCGCGCGCATGCAGGCGGGGGCCGCGACGGCGCGCCGGCGTGCCCTGGCGTGGGCGCAGCGCCTCAGGCGGCGAGATGTCCATCCGGGGCTCCCTCGCGCGCCAGCGCGGCCAGCAGTGCATCGAAGTCGGCCGCCACCTGCGCCGGGCACAGTCGCAACACGGCCGCGCGCGCCGCCGCGCCCATCTCCTTGCGCCGTCGCGCATCGGCTGCCAGCGCCACGGCGCCGGCGATGAATCCGTCCGCATCATCGGCCAGCGCCCCGTGCACGCCGTGGCGCAGGTGCTCGCGCGCGGCCCCGGTATCGAAGGCCACCGTGGGCACCCCGCTGGCCATCGCCTCGAGGGTGACGTTGCCGAAGGTTTCGCTGCGGCTGGGGAACAGGAACAGGTCGCCGCTGGCGAAGTGGCGGGCCAGCGCTTCCCCGCGGCGGGTCCCGGCGAAGACGAAATCCGGGTTGTCCCTGGCCAGCGCCGCGCGCGAGGGGCCGTCGCCGACCCAGACCATGCGCGCGTCGGCGTGGTGGGCCTGCAGCTGGCGGAAGGCCCGCACCGCCAGGTCCAGGTTCTTCTCCGGCGCGATCCGGCCGACATGGATCGCCACCAGGCTGCCGTGGCCGGCGCCCCAGCTCCGGCGCAGCCCGTCGTCGCGCCGGTCCGGCCCCAGCTGGGCCGTATCCACCGCCCGCGCCAGCCGCACCACGCGTGCGAAGCCCTGGCTGCGCAGCGCGTGCTCCAGCTCCAGCGTCGGCACCAGGGTGGCCTGGGCCTGGTTGTGGAAATGCCGCATCCAGCGCAGCGCGCCCGGCTGCAGCCAGCCCAGGCCGTAGTCGCGCATGTAGTGGTCGAAGCGGGTGTGGAACCCGGTGGCCACCGGGATTTCCAGGCGGCGGGCGCTGTGCAGCGCCGACCATCCCAATGGTCCTTCGGTGGCGATGTATACCGCATCGGGCCGCTGCCGTTGCCAGTGGCGCTGCAGGGCGCCCGGGGCGGGCAGGCCGAAGCGCAGTCCCGGATAGCGTGGCAGCGCGGCGCCGCGCAGCAGCAGGGTGTCCAGGCGCCGGTCGCCGGCGCCGGTGTCCACGCCTGGCTGGATCGGGCGCACCACCTGCACCCGGTGGCCGCGCGCGTGCAGGCCCAGTGCCAGCGCGTGCACGGTCAGGGCCACGCCATTGACCTCGGGGGGCCAGGTTTCGGTAACCAGGGCGTATCGCATGGGCCGTCTCCGCGTTTGCGCGAAGAGCCTGACCGGCGTCCGTGCCCGGACGGTGACATCCCGATGACCTGCCGGTGACACCCGGCCGCGGCGCCCCGCTCAGTCCTGCTGCGGGGGATCGGGCAGCACCGCTTCCACCGAGAGCGACACGCTGCCATCGCGCAGGCGCGCCTGCACCCGGTCGCCCGGCGCCAGCTGTGCGGTGGAATGCACCAGCGCCCCGGTGGCGGTGGTGACGATGGAATAGCCGCGTGCCACCGTGGCCAGCGGGCTGCAGGCCTCCAGCGATCGCGCCAGCGCCCGCAGCTTGAGCGCATCGCGTTGCAGCACCCGCGCCACCGCCGCCTGCGGCCGCGCCCGCAACCGCTGCAGGCGTTCGTGCAGGCGTGCCAGCCGCCGCTGCGGATGGTGCGCGCGCAACACCGCCCCGGCATGGCGCACCTGCGCCTGCTGCTGCTGCAGGCGTTCGCGCCAGCGTGCCTGCAGGCGTCGGTGCAGGGCCTCCTGGCGCTGGTGGAGCAGGCGCAGCCGGTTCTGCGGGGACTGCGCCTGCAGGCGCAGGGCGGCCCGGTCCGCGCGCTGCATGGCCTGGTGGATGCGCCGGGCCTGCAGCGCATGCAGGCGGTCGCGCAGGGCATCCAGGCGTGCGAGCAGGTCGCGCCGCTCCGGGACCAGCAGCTCGGCGGCGACCGAAGGCGTGGGCGCGCGCAGGTCGGCGGCGAAATCGGCCAGGGTGAAGTCGGTCTCGTGGCCCACGGCCGAAACCACCGGCACCGGCGAGGCGGCGATCGCGCGCGCCAGGCGCTCGTCGTTGAACGCCCACAGGTCTTCCAGCGAGCCGCCGCCGCGGGCCAGCAGGATGGCGTCATAGCGGCCACTGGCACCGGCACGCTGCAGCAGCGAGGTGATCTGCGGCGCGGCGGTCTGGCCCTGGACCAGGCTGGGCAGGATCTCCACCTCCAGCAGCGGGCAGCGGCGCGCCAGCACGCTGAGCACGTCGCGCACGGCCGCGCCGGTGGGCGAGGTGATCACGGCGAGGCGGCGCACCCACGGCGGCAGCGGGCGCTTGCGCGCCGGGTCGAACAGGCCCTCGGCCTCCAGCTGCGCCTTCAACGCCTCGTAGGCGCGGCGCAGCGCGCCTTCGCCGGCCTCCTCCATGTGGTCCAGTACCAGCTGGTAGTCGCCGCGTGCCTCGTACAGGGTGAGGCGGCCGCGGGCGAGCACCTTCAAACCTTCGCGCGGAGCGAACTTCAGCCACTGGCTCTTCTGCCGGAACATCGCGCAGCGCACCTGCGCGCGGCCGTCCTTGAGGTTGAAGTAGAGGTGGCCGGACGCCGGGCGGGTCACGTTGCCCAGCTCGCCCTCCACCCAGGCCAGCGGAAAGGCGCTTTCCAGCAGGTCGCGCGCCAGCGTGTTGAGCTGGCTTGGGCTGAGGACGGGGGTCTGCTCGGACATCGGGGGCGCCGCGGGCGGCGGGACAGGATAGCGCGGCGGCGCCGCGGCCCGTTCAGGCCCGCGGCCCGGACGCGGCGGCGTGGCGGTCCAGCGCCCAGGCCACGTGCTCGCGCACCAGCGGCGAAGGATGCCCGCGGCGCGACTCCAGCGCGGCCACCACCTCCGGCGTGGTCGGTGCGTTGCCCAGCGCCACGGCGATGTTGCGCAACCAGCGCTCGTGGCCGCTGCGGCGGATCGCACTGCCCTCGGTCCGGCGCAGGAACTCGTCTTCGTCCCATGCGAACAGCTCGGCCAGGGTGGCCCGGTCGAGGTTGTTGCGGGCACGGAAATCCGGCTCGTCGGTGCGCTGGGCGAACTTGTTCCAGGGACAGACCAGCTGGCAGTCGTCGCAGCCGAAGATGCGGTTGCCGATCGCCGCGCGCAGCTCCTGCGGGATGGCACCGTCGTGCTCGATGGTCAGGTAGGAGATGCAGCGCCGGGCGTCCAGCCGGTACGGTGCGACGATCGCCTGCGTCGGGCACACCTGGATGCAGCGCGTGCAGGTGCCGCAGTGCGCGCTGGCCGGCGGGTCCACCGGCAGCGGCAGGTCCAGGTAGATCTCGCCAAGGAAGAACCAGGAGCCGCCGTCGCGGTCGATCAGGCAGGTGTGCTTGCCGATCCAGCCCAGGCCCGCGTCGCGCGCCAGGGCCCGCTCCAGCACCGGTGCCGAATCCACGAACACCCGGTGGCCAAACGCACCGAACTCCTGCTGCAGGCGCCCGGCCAGCTTCTGCAGCCGGTTGCGCATCAGCTTGTGGTAGTCGCGCCCCAGGGCGTAGCGGGCCACGTAGGCGCGCTGGCCATCGGCCAGCGTATGCCAGGCCTCGTCGCTGTCGTTGCGACCGTAGTCCAGTCCGACCGACACCACCCGCACCGTGCCCGGAACCAGTTCCTGCGGGCGGCTGCGAGCGGTGCCGTGTCGCGCCATCCACTCCATCGTCCCGTACAGGCCGCGGGCCAGCCAGTCGCGCAGGTGCGCCTCGTCCTCGGCCAGGTCCACGCCGCTGATGCCGCAGCGCTGGAAGCCATGCTCGCGTGCCAGCTCGCGCACGCGCGCGGCGGCGGCCACGAGGTCGATCGCCGCGGCAGGTGACGGGCAGGCAGGCGGGGACGGGAGCATGGCGGCGATTATAGGATCCGGTCCCGCAACGCCGGCCGAAGCGGCCGGGAATAGAATTGGGCCATGCCCACCTCCGCCACGCTGCTGTTCGACACCCGCGCCGCACGCTTGATCGACAGGCAGGCGACCGCCGCCCTGGGCGGCGACGGCTATGTGCTCATGCAGCGCGCCGGGGCGGCGGCGTGGCGCTGGCTGCGCGAGCGCTGGCCGCAGGCACGCCGGATCGTGGTCGCCTGCGGCAGCGGCAACAATGGCGGCGACGGGTTCGTGCTGGCGCGGCTGGCCGTGCAGGCCGGTTTCGATGTGCGCGTGGTGCTGCCGCAAGGCGTGGAGCCGCGCACGCCGCTGGCGCTGCGCGCGGCCGCCGACTACGCCGCGGCGGGCGGTACCCGCGGAAGCTTCCCCTGCCCGGTGGAGGACGCCGACCTGGTGGTCGACGCGCTGCTGGGCATCGGCCTTGAATCGGCGCCGCGCGCGCCCATGGCCGCGCTGATCCAGGCACTGGACGCCGCCGCAGTGCCCGTATTCGCGCTGGATGTTCCCTCGGGCATCGACGCCGACCGCGGCAGCGCGCCGGGCGTCGCCGTGCACGCGACATGCACCCTGCAGTTCATCGTCCAGCACGCCGGCCTGCGCACCGGCCCAGCGCTGGACCATACCGGCGAGCTGCTGCTGGATACGTTGCAGATCGATGCCTCCGAGAGCGCCGGCGATGCGGCGCCCCGCGCGCGCCTGCTCGACGCATCGATGCTTGGCCAGTGGCTTCCGCCACGCCTGCGCGACAGCCACAAGGGCCGCTCCGGCCACGTGCTGTGCGTGGGCGGCGACCACGGTGGCGGTGGCGCGGTGCTGCTGGCGGTGGAAGCCGCGCTGCGCAGCGGGGCCGGCCTTGCCAGCGTCGCCACGCGCGGCCCGCATGTGCCCGCGCTGCTGGCGCGGCGTCCCGAGGCGATGGTGCATGCGGTGGAGGACGCCGACGCACTGGCGCCCCTGTTCCAACGCGCCAGCGTCGTCGCCTGCGGGCCGGGGCTGGGTCGCAGTCCCGGATGGGGCGCACCGCTCTACCGCAAGGTGCTCGGCAGTGCGCTGCCATGCGTGCTCGATGCCGACGCGCTCAGCCTGCTGGCCGAACATCCGATGCAGCCGGGCGACGCGATCCTCACTCCGCACCCGGGCGAGGCGGCGCGCCTGCTGGGCCTTGCCACCGCTGAGGTGCAGGCCGACCGCTACGCCGCCGCTGCCGCCCTGGCGGGCCGGTTCGATTGCGCCGTGGTGCTCAAGGGCGCCGGTTCGATCACCGCCGCTCCCGGCCAGCTGCCCTGCGTGCTGGATGCGGGCAACCCGGGCATGGCCACCGGCGGCATGGGCGACCTGCTCACCGGCACCATCGCGGCGATGCGCGCCCAGGGCCTGAACGCCTTCGATGCGGCCTGCGCCGGCGCGCTGCTGCACAGCCTGGCCGGTGATGCCGCGGCGGGCGAGGGCGGCCAGCGCGGGCTGCTGCCGTCCGACCTGCTGCCGTGGTTGCGGCGGCTGGCCAATCCTTCTTCCCCGCAGGTGGTTTCCCGATGCTGATCGAGCTTCCCGGCCCCGACGCCACCGACGCGCTGGGGCATGCCCTGGCCCGCAGCCGGCCGCCGCAGGCCGTGGTGCACCTGCATGGCGACCTGGGCGCAGGCAAGTCCAGCCTGGCGCGCGCGCTGCTGCGTGCGCTCGGCGTCCAGGGCCCCGTGCGCAGCCCTACCTACACGCTGGTCGAGCGCTACCCCGTGCCCGGTGGCGAGGCCTGGCACCTGGACCTGTACCGGATCGCCGACGCCGGCGAGCTGGATTTCCTCGGCCTGGACGGCGACGAGGCCACGCTGTGGCTGGTCGAATGGCCCGAACGCGGCCGCGGCATCCTGCCCCCGGCGGACCTGGACGTGCGGCTGGACCAGGCAGGCGCCGGGCGTGTGGCGCGGCTGGAGGCCGGCAGCGAGGTGGGCCGGGAATGGCTGCGTCGGCCCGAGCTGAACACGGGGTTGCAGGGCCTTCCTGCCGGCTGAGGGGAAGAACATCCCCCAGGTCACGGATTCTTAAGGAAATTACGCTTGCATTGGCTCGCCGCTGGTGATTGAATCCGGCGCATGCCCTGTTCCTTCCCCCGAATTGGCGTCCTTGCGGCGGGCCTGTTGCTCGCTGCGGGCCTGTTCGCGGGCCACGCCTGGGGCGGCGAGGTCAGGGGCGTCACCCTGCAGCAGGGCGCCACCGGCACCCGTGCCGAGATCCAGCTGCAGGGGGCGGGCCAGTTCAAGACCCTGCGCCTGGCCGGCCCGGACCGCCTGGTGCTCGACCTTCCCGACTCGCGTGCCGCCGCCGGCCTGAAGCTGCCGGCGCCGGCCGGGCTGGTGACCGGCGTGCGCACCGGCCAGCCGGTGCCCGGGACCTATCGCATCGTGTTCGAACTCGCCGCGCCGGTGGCGGCCCTGCCGGTGCGGACCGAGTCCGGCGCAGACGGTGCCCGCCTGGTGATCGAATGGCCGGGTGACGGCCCGGCGGTCGCCGGCGGCACCGCGCCGCGCCCGGCCGCCACGACGCCCGGGGGCGCCTCCGCGCCGGCCGCGCCCCCGCCGGCGGTCGATCCTGCGGTGGCCCGTGCCGAAGCGGCCCGCGCCACCGCTTTGCTGACCTCGCAGGTGGTCCAGGCCGGACGCGCAGCGGATTCGACCTTCCCGACGCCGGCGCCGGCGTCCTCCACGCCGGCTTCCGTCCTGAACCCGGACGGCGCCTCGGCCCAGGCCATCCTTGAGGGCCGCCCGGGCAACGCCGCCGGAACGGCCGCCGTCGTGCCGGCCACCACCAGCGTGGTCACCACCGCCGTGCCGTCCGCCGCGGACGCGGCGACGGCGCCCGCCACGGCTTCGCCGGCGGTCGTGCCTGCACCCACGCCGACCGTGCCGCGCCCGGTGGTCAATCCGGCCGGCGCGCGTCCGCTGATCGTGGCGATCGATGCCGGCCACGGCGGCCAGGATCCCGGTGCGGTCGGCCCCACCGGCAAGCGCGAGAAGGACGTGACCCTGGCCATGGCCCGCGAACTGGCGCGCCAGGTCAACGCCACGCCCGGGCTGAAGGCCTTCCTGGTACGCGAGTCGGATGTGTTCATCCCGCTGCCGATGCGCGCCCAGCGCGCCCGCGCCGCCAAGGCCGACATCTTCATCTCCATCCACGCCGACGCGGCCGAGAATCGCAACGCGCGCGGCTCCTCGGTGTACGTGCTGTCGACCAAGGGCGCCTCTTCGCAGCGCGCGCGCTGGCTGGCGGACAAGGAAAACGCCGCCGACCTGGTCGGTGGCGTGCGCCTGCAGCAGACCGAAGCGGTGCTGGCCAATGTGTTGCTGGACCTGGCCCAGAGCGGCCACATGCGCGCCTCCGAGGATGCTGCCCACCACGTGCTTGGCGGCCTCAAGCGCGTGGGCAACAACCACAAGCCCAACATCGAGCGGGCGAACTTCGCGGTGCTGCGCACCTCGGACATGCCGGCCATGCTGGTCGAGACGGCGTTCATCTCCAACGCCGACGAGGAGAAGCGCCTGATCGACCCGGCGTTCCAGCGCAAGGTCGCCGGCGCCGTGCTCGATGGCATCACCACCTATTTCAGCCGCCAGCCGCCGCCGGGAACCCTGTTCGCCATGCGGGCCGAGGCCGGGGGCGGCGAGATGGGCGGCACGCCCTGAAGCCGGCGCGCCGCGGTCGCGGCCGCTATCATCACGGCTGACTTTCCTGACGGCCCGCGGGCCGCCGTGATGCCGTGCCGATCCGACCCCTGCCCGATACCCTGATCAACCAGATCGCCGCGGGCGAGGTGGTCGAACGCCCCGCGTCGGTGGTCAAGGAGCTGGTGGAGAACGCGCTGGACGCCGGCGCGCGCCGGGTGGACATCGATCTGGAAGAGGGTGGCATCCGCCTGATCCGGATCCGCGACGATGGCGGCGGGATCCCGCCGGAGGAGCTGCCGCTGGCGATCAGCCGCCACGCCACCAGCAAGATCGCTTCGCTGGACGACCTGGAAGCCGTGGCCACGCTGGGCTTCCGGGGCGAGGCACTGCCGTCGATCGCCTCGGTCAGCCGCTTCCTGCTCGCCTCGCGCCGTCCCGACGCCGCGCACGGCGCCGCGCTGCAGGTCGACGGGGGCCGGGTCGGCGAGGTGCAGCCGCGGGCCCATGCGCCAGGCACCACGGTCGAGGTGCGCGACCTGTTCTACAACGTGCCGGCCCGGCGCAGGTTCCTGCGCGCCGAGCGCACCGAGCTGGGCCACATCGAGGAATGGCTGCGTTCGCTGGCACTGGCGCGCCCGGACGTGGAACTGCGGGTCAGCCACAACGGCAAGCCTTCGCGCCGCTACCGTGCCGGCGACCTGGACGCGGCCGCGCGACTGGCCGAGACCCTCGGCGAGGACTTCTCGCGCAGCGCCCTGCGCATCGACCACCAGGGCGCCGGACTGCGCCTGCACGGCTGGATCGCGCAGCCGCACTATTCGCGTGCCAGCGCCGACCAGCAGTACCTCTACGTCAACGGTCGCGCGGTGCGCGACCGCAGCGTCGCCCACGCGGTGAAACTGGCCTACCAGGACGTGCTCTTCCACGGCCGCCAGCCGGCCTACGTGCTGTTCCTGGAGCTGGACCCGCTGCGGGTGGACGTCAATGTGCATCCGGCCAAGCACGAGGTGCGCTTCCGCGATGGTCGGCTGATCCACGATTTCGTGTTCCGCACCCTGCAGGAGGCGCTCGCCCATACCCGCGCCGGCGCGGACAGCGGCGTGGCGGCGATGCCATCCCATCCGGCGTCGCCCGGGTGGACGCCGCCGCAGGGGTCTGCAGCGGCGGGCGGTGGCGGCGCCGCGCCTTTCGTGCCGTGGACCCCGAGCCCGCAGCCGCTGGGGCTGCGGGTGGACGAGGCGGCCGGCGCCTACGCGGCGCTGTACCAGGCGCCTCCGGCCAGTTCCGGCCACGGACCGGCGTTGCCGCCGCAGGCCCAGCCCCTGCCGGCCGGCGACGGCCAGGTGCCGCCACTGGGCTACGCCATTGCCCAGCTGCATGGCATCTACATCCTGGCCGAGAACGCCGAGGGCCTGGTGGTGGTGGACATGCACGCCGCGCATGAGCGCATCGGCTACGAGCGGCTCAAGACCGCGCACGACGGCATCGGCCTGCGCGCGCAGCCGCTGCTGGTGCCACTGTCACTGGCGGTGGGCGAGCGCGACGCCGACGTGGCCGAGCGCGAGGCGCAGACACTGGCCCAGCTCGGCTTCGAGGTCACCCGCAGCGGCCCGCAGACGCTGGCCGTGCGCAGCGTGCCGGCACTGCTGGCGCATGCGGAGCCGGAGGCGCTGCTGCGCGACGTGCTGGCCGACCTGCGCGAGCATGGGGCCACCCGCAGGGTCGCCGCCGCGCGCGACGAACTGCTGTCGACCATGGCATGCCATGGCGCGGTGCGCGCCAACCGGCGCCTGACCGTTCCGGAGATGAACGCCCTGCTGCGCGACATGGAAGCCACCGAGCGTTCGGGGCAATGCAACCACGGGCGCCCGACCTGGGCGCGTTTCAGTCTGGGGGAGATGGATCGATGGTTCCTGAGGGGAAGATGATGCGGCTCGCCATGGGGATGGCGCTGGCCGCGGCGCTGCTGTGCGGCTGCGGCGGCAGGGAGGATGCGTCGGCCAGGCCAGCGGCCGACGCCGCCCCGGCGTTCGTTGCCGGCCAGCAGGCCTGGCGCGACGCGCGCCTGGAGACGCTGCTCAGGCCTGACGGCTGGACCAGCCTGGTCGGCCTGCACTGGCTGGAGCTCAAGGCGCACTACATCGGCAGCGGCGAGCGCATCGGCAGCACCATGCGCCTGGCCTTCGGGCCCGCGCGCATGGGCCTGGTGACGCGCGACGAGGCGGGCGGCTACTGGTTCACGCCCGAGCGCGGCGTGGCGCTGCAGTACAACGGCGAGCCGATGACCGGCCGCGTGCGCCTGTACAGCGACCGCGAGGGCGAGCCGGCGGAGATCGGCTTCGACGAGGGCAAGGGCAAGCTGACGCTGATCCAGCGCGGTGACCGCCACGCACTGCGGGTCAGGCATGCCGACGCACCCGCACGCCTGCACTTCGGCGGCCTGCAGTACTGGCCGGCCGACCCGTCCTGGCGCATCGAGGGCCGCTTCATCGCGCACCCGCCCGGCAAGACGCTGCCGATCGGCGACATCGTCGGCATCCTCAGCGACACCCCCAACCCCGGCGCGGTGGAGTTCGAGCATGCCGGCGCCCGCTACCGGCTCGAAGCGCTGGGCGGTCCGGACAACCTGTACTTCATCCTCGCCGACCGCACCAGCGGGCACGGCAGCTACCCGGCCGGCCGCTACCTCGACGCCACCTGGCCCGGCCCCGACGGCAAGGTGGTACTGGACTTCAATCGCGCCTACAGCCCGCCCTGCGCGTTCACCCCGTTCGCGACCTGCCCGCTGCCGCCGCCGGAGAACCGCCTGGACCTGGCGATCACCGCAGGCGAGAAGAACTACGTCCCCGGAGAGCACTGATGGCCCCTGACCGCACCGGTGCCGCGGCGTGCCCCTGGTGGCTGGTCCCGGCCCTGCTGCTGGGCCTGCTGCTGTCCACCGCGGCCACGGCCACGCCGGTGCAGCCGCCGCTGTGGAAGGTGTCCGGCAAGGGGCAGCAGGTGTACCTGCTGGGCTCGTTCCATCTGTTGCGCGCCGGCGACGAGCGGCTCGCGGACGAGGTGACGGCGGCGCTGGGCGACGTCGACGAGGTCGTGTTCGAACTGGCCCCGGAAGACGCCGATTCGCCGGCACTGCGGGTGGCCTTGCTGCAGGCGGCGCAGCGCCGCCGTGGCGGCACCCTGGAGCAGGACCTCGGTCCGGCGTTGTGGGGCCGGCTGCAGGACCATGCGCGGCGCACCGGCCTTCCATTGGCGCAGCTGTCGGCATTCGAGCCATGGTTCGTGTCCCTCACCGTCTCGATCGCCGAGCTGCAGCGCCACCGGTTCGACCCCGCGCTGGGGCTGGACCGGCAGCTGATGCGCGCGGCCGCCGCCGCGGGCCACGACACCGCCGGCCTGGAGCGGGTCGAGGACCAGGTCGCCGCACTGTCCGGGATGGATGTGCCGACCCAGGTGCAGATGCTGGAGCAGTCGCTGGACCAGGTCGAGGACGGGCCCGGCGCGCTGGAAGACATGTACGCGGCGTGGCGGACCGGCGACGCGGCGCGGCTGTGGGAGGCGATGGGCGCGGAGATGAAGCGCGAACACCCGGCGCTCTACCGCCGGATCAATGTCGCCCGCAACGAGGCCTGGCTGCCCCGGATCGAGCAGCGCCTGCGCAGCGGCGGCGGCAACGTGCTGGTGGTGGTCGGAGCGCTGCACCTGCTCGGCGAGGACGGGCTGGTCGAGCGGCTGCGGGCCAGGGGCTACACCGTGCGGCGCGTCTGTCGCGGCTGCAGCGCGCGCTGAGGCCACTGAAGGCGGCCCTGCGCCCACGCCGCAGCTGCCGCCGCAGGTCGAAGTCATCGCCGGTGTCATCGGCCCGGGTGATAGGGGGGGGCGGGGCCGTCGGGTGCGGACGCCCGGATGGACGGGGCGGCGGACATCATCGTGGACCGGCACTGGCCCGGCGGCCGCTCAGGACGCGGCCGCAGGTTCCATCACGATGCAATCGACCGGGCAGGCCGGCACGCACAGCTCGCAGCCGGTGCACAGCGGGTCCAGCACCACGTGCATGAGCCTGGCACCGCCGATGATCGCGTCCACCGGGCAGGCCTGGATGCACTTGGTGCAGCCGATGCAGTCCGCCTCCACCACCACGGCCACCGCCGGCGGCTTGTACTGGCCACGCTGGCGGTCATAGGGCAGAGGCGGTACGCCGAGCACGTGGGCCAGCGCGAGGGCGCCCTCATCGCCGCCCGGCGGGCAGTGGTCCGGCCCGGCCTGGCCTGCGGCCATGGCCTGCGCATACGGACGGCAGCCGGGATAGCCGCACTGGCCGCACTGGGTCTGCGGCAGCAGGCGGTCGAGGCGTTCGACCAGGGGCGGGGGCTGGAGGGACATGCGTGGACGGCGTTGCGGGCCGGGCATTATCGCCGCTGCGTGGCCTGTACACACGCTCCCGGGCGGGCGATGCTCGTGGCGGAACTCGGGAGGGGACGCGGATGAAGGCGTGGATGCTGCTGGCACTGGCACCGGTCCTGGCCGCGCCGGCGATAGCGCAGTTGCCATCCCGCGGTCCGTATCCGGCGCAGGTGCAGGGGTTTGCTGCGCCTGCCGTGCCGCTCATCGAGCATGCAAACCTGCGCGAACTGGAACCGGCACTGCGCGAGGCCCTGTCCGGCGCGCCGGACTTCGCCGGCGACCAGGTGCTGGTGCAGTGGGGCTGCGGCAGCGACTGCCTGCGCCTGCTGGCCGCCGACCGCGGCAGCGGCGGGCTGGTCGTGCTGCCAGCGGTGGCTTGCTGCTGGGAAGGCGAGGGCGAGACGCTCGACTATCGCGCCGACAGCCGCCTGCTGGTGCTCAACGGCAGGCTCGACACCGCGCGTGACCATGGCCGGCACTACTTCGTGTTCGAGGGCGGACGCTTCGTGCCCATGGATTTCGAGCCGGTGCCCACCCCGGGGGATTGAGCGCCGGCAGTCAGGCGACGCGCTGCCCGCGCCACCAGCGCTCGTGGGCCAGGGCCAGCATCGCCCGGTCCTCGCTGCTGTCGCCATAGGCGTGGATCCGGGTGTAGCGCGACAGGTCGTAGCGGGCGCGGATGTCGGCGACCTTGTGCGCACCGCGGTCGCCGCCGGCATAGCGGCCGGTCAACCGGCCGTCCTCGCTTTCCAGGCGATTGCAGATCCATTCCAGG
>JBQGEI010000058.1:0-2534 GCA_052039535.1 Pseudoxanthomonas sp. | reverse complement strand
TGCCCGACGCCAGCGGCGCCCCTGTGCAGGGCCGGTTTACCCGCCTGTACTGGGCACCGGTGCCGCGTGCCGGCCCGGCGGACCCGGCGGCGTCGGGCGAGGCGCCCTCGCAGGCGCCCACGGCTGGCGTTGCGCCGCCTGCCGGCGCCGGCGCGGCGGCCTCCGCGACGCCATCGGGTGCCGCCGGCGCCATCGGCATCGCCGCGGTCCCGTCCGGGCTGCCGGCCCCGCCGCCGGAGGACAGCTTCGACCCGGCCGCCGTGCCGCCACTGCAGCTGGAGGTCGAGGACCTGCGCTACCGCGGCGCGGCCCTGGGCCGGGCCAGCCTGCGTACCCGGCCGGTGGCCGGCGGGCTGGCGCTGGAACAGCTGCAGTTGCGCTCGGACTGGCAGCAGGCCGATCTGACCGGTGAGTGGACCGGGCAGGGCGCCCAGGCGCGCACCCGCCTGCAGATGGATGTGCGCAGCGAGGACATGGGCCGGCTGGTGTCCGCCCTGGGGTATGCCGATTTCCTCGCCCGGGGCGAGGGCACCATCCGCCTGCAGGCGGCCTGGCCCGGTTCGCCCGCCGGATTCCGGGTGGGCGGGCTGGACGGCCACCTGCAGATCGAGGCCCGCAACGGCCAGCTGCTGGAGGTGGAGCCCGGCGCCGGCCGCGTGCTCGGCCTGCTCAGCGTGGCCCAGCTCCCGCGCCGGCTGATGCTGGATTTCCGCGACTTCTTCTCCCGCGGGCTGGCGTTCAACCGGCTGGGCGGGCAGGTGCGCGTGGCCGATGGCGTGGCCAGCACCGGGGACATGCGGATCGAGGGCCCGGCCGCGGAGATCCACATCAGCGGGCGGACCGACCTGGTGGCCCAGCAGTTCGACCAGACCATCGATGTCCAGCCCCGCGCCGGCAACCTGCTGACGGTGGTCGGCGCGGTCGCCGGCGGCCCGGTGGGCGCGGCCGTCGGCGCGGCGGCCAACGCCGTGCTGGGCAAGCCGCTGGGCGGCATCGGTGCGCGCACCTACCACGTCAGCGGCCCGTGGAAGGAGCCCAAGGTGGAAGTGGTGGAGCGGGACGCCGGGCCCGGGCCTGCCGGCACCCCTGGTGATGCGCGGGCGCCGGACCGTGACCCGGGTATACCGGCGGCGGATACGGCGCCGGAGCGCTGAGCCGGCGCCGCCGAGCGGTCGGCGCGTCCTGCTTCCCGGCCCCCCGCAACCGTCGCCGCGCCGGCCGGGCCGGGTCCCGTTGCGGGCGTACCGGCCGCGGTGCGGCTACTTGCCCCGCGACAGCGGCGGCAGTCGCAGGCGGGTGCGGTGGCGCGGCGCCGGGCAGCCACGGGTGTCCACGCCGCGGAAGTAGCCGCGCTGCCACTGTTCGCGCGCCGCCTCCGAGGCCGGGTCGGGCAGGCTGTGCAGGAAGTGCGCGCGGCTTTCGGTCCAGCGCAGGTACTCGGCCTCCAGCGCCGGCGTCTCCGACAGCGGCCTCCAGCATGCCTCCACCTGGTCCAGCAGCCCGGCCTGCAGCGGCAGCAGGTGGGCGAAGGCGTCGCCGGCCTCGAAACGCACCTCCCCGGGACGGGTGAACCGCCAGTTCATGGTGAAGGCGTACGGGCTCCAGTCGGTCTCCACCAGCCCGCTCAGCCCGGCGATGCCGTCGCGCGGGCGGTTCAGTGGTGCGGTCACCAGCAGTTCCACCTGGGGGTCGGTGCGGAACAGGCACGGCACGTGGAAGGTGAGCACGCCGTGGCCGAAGTGGCTCAGCGCCGGGGCGACGGTGCCCGGATCGGCCAGGACCACCACGTCCTCCAGGCCGTCGCCGCCGTTCCAGCGGGCGCTGAAGCCGGACTGGCACAGCAGTTCCCAGCCCAGCGTGTTGGCCATGTCCAGCGGCAGGCAGCGGTAGGCATAACGCTGGGCGGTGGCGTCCATCCACTCGCGCTCGCGCGGCGCGGGGCGGATGTCCAGGGTGTAGCCATCGAGCACGTGGGCGGTGAGCTTCATGAAAGGTCCGTTGCGCGGGCCGGCACGGGCCCGCAGGCGCTTGCTGTCATCATAGGCGGCCGTGCTTGCCTTGCCTTCCGTCCGCCCCCATCCAGAGCCGATGACCGACACCACCCTCACCCTCGCCCAGTCCCGCCTGCTGCAGCCCGGCGGGCTGGATCCGGCCGCCCTCGACCACGCCTTCGGCACCCTGCTCGGCCCGGGCATCGATTTCGGCGACCTGTACTTCCAGCACAGCCGCCGCGAGAGCTGGTCGGTGGAGGACGGCATCGTCAAGGACGGCGCGCATTCGATCGAGCAGGGCGTGGGCGTGCGCGCGATCTCCGGCGAGAAGACCGGCTTCGCCTATTCGGACGACATCAACGCCGAGGCCCTGCGCCTGGCCGCCGGCTCGGCCCGCGCCATCGCCCGCGACGGCGGTGCGCACGCGCCCCGGCAACTGGTGCGCGCCGGCGGCCATGCGCTGTATCCGGCGCTGGATCCGGTCGATGGCATGCGCAACGAGGACAAGGTCGAGCTGCTGCGTGGCCTGGACCGCCTGCTGCG